>JAFIEF010000115.1 GCA_020832655.1 Paracoccaceae bacterium | reverse complement strand
CATCTTGCAGAGAAAATTCTACTTTTGCAGCCCCTTAATTTCGGGGGGGATTACCGAGTCGTTTTGTGCAATGCTATACACAAGCGAAACGCTCGGGATTGAAGTCTTTGATATATTGGGAATATTTGGTTGCGGGGACAGGATTTGAACCTGTGACCTTCAGGTTATGAGCCTATAAATTAGCGATTCCAATAGCTTAAGAAAAACAACCGCTTAACCGACAAGCCTTTGATATCGCGAAATTTGTCACCCCGCATACAGCCGCATTCGCCGACATTCAGCCGCAAACCCGGCGCGAAACCCGCATTCGCGGGTTGATGTGGCGTTGATGTAGCGTTGCTTCCATCTTGCCCAATCTTGATCGCGAAACGCTCATCTCGCCGGGAAAACGGTAACGCCGAAGCCAGCCCGTAGCGGCCCCTTAACACATGTCGAAACTATGCGCAGCAGCTTCACTGAAGCGGCCGTTCAAGCATGATGCACCCTCGAGGAAATCCGATAGTACGCGCTCAAAGCGCAATGGGACGGCCCGCTCCTACCGCCCAGTTACGCAACCTTCGATTGATACAAAGGACGCGATGGCGCTTGTGTGTGGGCTGCCAACAGCCATTTAGGATAGAGCGGAGCGCCAAAGTCAGTATACCTCACGACTGCGCTTTGCGTCCAGTTCTTTTCCGAGGTTGAACTTGTCACCCCAGGCGGTAAACCAGTGATCATTAGTCGCTTGAACCGAGGCAAGACCTACCGCATCCAGCCCGAAAATCTGCCCGATAGCATCTTTTGTGGCCGCGCTGATATACGGACAAACAATAAGATCTAGCAGCATGATCAGTGTTTCTGCGTCGTCGGGACAATGCGCTTTCATATATTCAAGTTTCGCAATGACGTGCGCTTCGACGAAAGACTTCAGCTTCGCATATCTGACCTTATCCTTAATATAAGATAGCAGGATCGTGACCGAAAAGTGGTTCATAAATCCAATGGGGCGCACGTAATTTCCGGTACCTTCCTCCTCCTTGATCATGAAGTGACGCAGCAGCACGGTGACCGGCAGCCAGTACTCTCGACCAATTTGTGAGAGCGAGATTAGCAGGTACAGACTCTCCACCTCACGATGCACGCTCATCGTGTTCTTCTCGAGCTGTTGCATGACGTTATCGTGGACATACTTGAACAGCAGGTGCTTTTGCTCATATGGGAAATTTTGAGCATGTAGAAAGTCTACGGAGGTGGCGATCATCCGGCAGATTCGGATGGTGTGATTGACCTTCGGGCTAGCTGAGTATGCGAAGAAGGCAAACTCCATAATCGCCAGCAGCGCATTGGAGAGACGTTTGCGGTCCCGGTCAGTTTTATCGCTCCCAATGTAGGCCTTGAAGAGCTTCTCAATCTTGTTTTCGATAATGGCGAAAGTGTAATTGAGCAAATCACCATAGGTGACGCCCGATTCTTTGATGGCGGACTTGTACCGGATGATTAGCCGATTTGCGTTGATCGCGCAGGCAAGTTTTTGCATTGAGGGCTTGGCTGGATCAGCCGACAGCTCTTCTTGACAAGCCGGCTCAATCTCGCCGTTCAGAAGAGCCGAGATACGTTCTTTGGCGATCGTTATCTCTGTAATGATCGGCTTCTCGTATGGCTTGATTTTCGCGCTGTTGATGCTCAGCTTCTTCCCCTTTAGAATCTCTTGAAGCGTCTCGAAAATCTTGAGTTGTGTCGAATCCTCATTGTAGAAAACAAAGAAGTCATCGACATAGCGGAAGATCTCGTAATCCACCTTGTGGATTAGGTTGGCCCGCGCGGCCAGATGCTTGATCAAATCCGAATCCACCGATTGCAAAATGATTTCGGCGAAAATCCGAGAAAACTCCGGTCCTATCACGATGCCGTTTGTCTCTTTGTGATTCAGATTTTGCATGAGAGCGTCGAAGCGCCCCCCGAACGTGCCCTTTGAAGGCTTCAGACTAAATTTGGTTTGGTCCTTTCCTAGGACGGCCCAAGGTAGGGAGTGTGTGTAGATGCTATCAAAGCACTTGCTGATGTCGATCTGCACCATCGCATCATATTTTTTTTCGCTACGATGGTACTCATACGATTCAAAAAAGCGGTGGATGTTCCGGTATTTCCGGTAAACAAAATATGACCCAAGCTGTTCGTACTCGCGATCCTCCTCCTCCAGCCCATCCGTGGCATCCAGCCGCTCCTCATGAAGCTTGTCCTTGAAATAGGCATAGCGCGACACCGCCACTGGGTGGCGGATGGAAAATTCACTTACAGATGTATAGTAGATAATCAACGCGCTATGGGTTGCGTAGAAGCTTGCGACCTCGACCTGATTACGCGGATGCACGACACTCAAGGTTCGCCCGTCAAGGTTGTGGGCGATGCGGAAATTGAACGGGATTGTCGCCATCTCACACTTGCTAATCGGCACCGTTCGTCGCGTTTTTTCCTTACCCCATTCGGTGACGACTTCGGAGTTGACTACGGCGTTGGCCTTGATGCCGAAAAGGAGGCGCATCGTGCGATCAAGGGCGTCGGTTTCACAAACCCAGCGCAAGTGCCTGTTTTCAATCTCGACGCTGTTGTCCCGGAGAAAGCGATAGTAGCCCCGATTGGAAAAGGTCGGCGGCACCTCAAACGGCAACATGTCCGTCAGGACCGATCGCTGTTTCCGGTGGGTTAACGAGACGCGCCGCTTAGCCATGATTCCAGGCCCTCACGATCATCTGCAATTCTCGCGTGCTGAAACTGTGATACCGCCGCTTGTCGAAGCCGGTGGTGAATTTGAACTTCTTTAACCGCTTCTGTAGGCTTGTGCTCTTGAGTGCGGCAATATGCGCCTTCAATTCCTTATCTAGCTGATCAAACATCGATAGGTCAGTAGCGATAGAATTATTATAATAAATGCCCGTGACAGCTTGAGATTTGCTATTTGAGAGCCGCGTGTTACCCGTTAAAAACTTGACGCGTCCGACCAGCTCGCGATAGGCGGTCCTCGGACTGATTGGTCTTACCTTCCAGTACGCTGCAAAAGCGGCATTCATCCGAGCGCGATATTTGTCTACCTTTGCCGCGCTCGGACCAATTTCGCATTTTCCGCCGTTCAAGCTGAAGCAATAACCGAGATACTCGAATACCTTAGAATTTGAGTCGGCGAGGCAAAATTCAGACGTCTTCGCTTCATTATGCATGAGAGAGTTTCTCCCAAGTATATCGATAATTCGATCCTTGAATGAGCCGACGTTCTCGCCTGCAGGAGATCGCGCAAACACGGCTACAATGTCATCGACGAAACGGCAATAGAGGACCATGCCAGGGATCGCCCGGATCGCTTTGTCGATCGGTCGCAAGTATAGCTCAGCGAGGTAGGCGCTGATCCCGACACCGCGAGGAATACCGATTGCTGTGCCGGAGATCGCGCCATACGAATCCAGCGCTTGCTTGATGTATTTCTTGGACGAAGGGCTCAAAAGCTGGTCACGGTCGAGCTTCTCGATCAGCCGCTTCCGATCAATGCTTTCATAGAATGATGAGATATCGGTGCGGACCAGCTCGAAGGGGAAGCTGCCGCCAAGCATGTCACGAAGCTGGCAGACTAGGTCGTGCCGGTTCGCCTGTTTGACGCCGTAGATACGGTGGATGTTACGCTGGAGCTGCTTGATGACGAAGAAGGTCTCAGGCTCGGCATCAATGCAGAATACTGGCTTCCCATTCGGCCCTACCTTTTCGGACAGTTCGATCTTAAAGCTCGGTTTGAGAACCTTCTGGCTGATATCATCCATCTCGGCATCGACGGCCGACGATTTTTCAGCCTTCAAGTCGGAGAGTTCCGTCTGCAGCGCGACCAATTTTGCTTTGAACACGTCCGTCGCCATCGTCCCCTCGATGGCGCGATGGTCCCGTATCTCTTGGACTTTCGCACGCACGGCGAGTGTGAGCGGTTCAAGTTTGGGGAAGTAGCGGCTCGCTAAATCGTGCCCCCTGCGATTTTCGGAATCGAAAATTCTGCGGAAGTTCTCGGCAGTGAACATCTGATCAAGCATAATATAAATGCATTCTATATTAATCGGGTTCGTGGCAATTAGCCATGATGTGCACAGTGTAGTAAGATTGCAATGTTGAAGCCACATCTACTTGCCATGCCGGGAACGTCCGCTTGAAGGTAACTGATCTTGCGTCGTTGCATCCGCTGCGAGTGACCGCTCCTATCCGCTCTTCACGCCACGCCGCACCTGCCCTTATCACGGTAACACCTCCACCTCGCCACGTCGCACCTTTTCAAGGATTGTGATCAGCTCCGGCGGCTCCAGCACCTCGACCGCGTTCCCCCAGGACATCAGGTGCCAGGCCATCTCGACCCAGCCGCTGGCTGTGAACTCAACCATCAGGCTGCCATCATCCAGATCCGTCATGACCTGATTGGGGTGGAACACGAACTCACGCGCGACCGGCGCCGCGCGCGGGTCGAAGCGCCAGCGTACGAGCGCATGTTCAGCGTCTGAGAAGAACGACCCAAAAGCACGTGCGCTGTAAGTTTCGATCTCGAAATTTGGATCGCGCTCGAAGATGTCCACTGTGCCGCGCATTTCGAGGATGCGATCTAGACGGTATTGCTTGAACCGCTGGTCGCCCGCGGCATCACGCGCCACGAGGTAATGCCGCGTGCCGACAATCACCCCGTGTGGTTCGACAATCTTTGTGCGCGGCTCCGGGTCGCGTGCGCTGGTGTAGGTGATGCTGACCCGCGTCGGGTGGATGAACGCATTGAACAGCGTCTCGAGATGCCGCTTCGGGATCCGGGTCGCGGGTCCAGGCCGGCAGGCGAAGCCGTTCGCAATCATCATGATCTCAGAACTGACTTCCGCAGAACGGGCGTGCGGACGCGGCACAGAGGCCACAAGGCGATCGCGCACGCGCTGTAATGCCACCACTTCGTTTTCAGCGCCTGCTCGGGCGGCGCGTCGGATCGCAAGATCAAGGGCGCAGAGCTCTTTGTCATTCACAACCCGATGCTGAATGTAGGGAACTTCGCTGAGCTTCCACCAGCGGCGCCGCTCATCGTCATTGGTGATCACCACCCCGGGGCATAGGTCCTCCAGCTCCCGCGCCATGCGACGGGCCGTCCGTTCGTTTACCGACAGCTCGTTCATGATATCGCGGAGACAAATGCCCCGATAACGGGCCTTGGCCATTTCAGCGATCCGCAGCAATTCGCGGGCTTTGGCAAAAGACATTCATCGGCTCCGTGGCAAGACAGTCAGTG
This sequence comes from Paracoccaceae bacterium, assembly GCA_020832655.1. Taxonomy (GTDB): domain Bacteria; phylum Pseudomonadota; class Alphaproteobacteria; order Rhodobacterales; family Rhodobacteraceae; genus Roseinatronobacter. The sequence continues at coordinate 20,440 of JAFIEF010000115.1, read as the reverse complement.
GCAATTGCCTGGGTGGGGTAAGATTTTGACCCCCACGGTAGATTACGATGTCCATGCGGTCGAGTCGAATCAGCAGGCGGGGACCTTCAAGCAGGGGCCGGTTGACCCGACACGCCGCCAACAACCTGCCTCGCACGAACATCGTTCTGCATGGCGACAACCCGAATGAAAGGATCGATGCCAATGGGATTGCCACAACGCGCTTTTTACCCTGTTCACGAAACCGCTGCACGTTGGGGCTGCATGGTTTCCGATATCGCGGGCTGGGCCGCGATGGGGGCCCTCAAGATTGTCACTGGCATTCCTCCAGTCGATTGCGGGGATCAACGGATCGCCGGTCTGGTCAAGATTTCGCCCACGGACATTCTTCCTATGTTCAGGCGATGCGGGACCGGGCCACAGGAAGCGCCTCTGCGCCGGATCCAGCCCTTTGATGCGGATGATTGGCTTTACATCACCAACCCCGAGGACGGGGTCATAGTGTCGATCGGTGACATCATGATCCTCGGGCAGGAGGTCCATAAGTTCGAGCTGAACAATGATCTCTTCGGCCGTGTTGCAGCCGGTCCCGGGCTTGATGGCGGTGAGTATGACTGGGCCGCGATGAACGTCGAGATCACGCGGCGGGTTTTTGAAGAAGGCCTGCCGAAATCGCAGGGCGAATGGATCCGGGAGCTGCAGGACTGGTTCGCGATGCAATCGGAGGATGGCACCTTCCCAGACGAGAAATCAATCCGGCTTCGGCTGGCGCCCATCCTGAAGGCCTTGAAGTTCAAGCACCCGAAACGGTGAGACGGCGTTTGGGCGTGCGAGCAGTCGCGCGGGGCGCCGGGGTGTCCTCCGAAGACGCCTCGTCTGCGTCATGAACCAGCCTCGGCTTCGGCTTGAAGGCGCTGGCGACGGCGCCCACGCCGGCGCGCAGGGGCGAATCCATCAGGTGCGCATAGCGCTGGGTCGTCTGCATCTGGCTATGGCCCAGCAGCTTGCCGATCATCTCCAATGAGGCACCACCGCTGACCAGCAGCGAGGCGAAGGTATGGCGCAGATCGTGGATGCGGACATCTTCGATGCCCACCTCCTTCTGGATGTGCGCCCAGAACCGTCGGATTTCCTGCACGGGCTGGCCCGGGGCGTCGCCGGGAAAGAGCCATGGCGACCTTTTCACGACGGCGAGACGACGCTGGCGGACAATGGCCGCTGCTTCATCCGAGATCGGCACGCGATGCACGCGGCGCTGCTTCGTGGTGGTGGCAGGCTTCGTCCAGCTCAGATGCTCGAGGTTGAAATCCTCGAACCGGGCCTGCCGCACCTCTCCGACCCGGGCGCCGGTCAGCATGCACATCCGGATGATGCCGGACGCGCGATCATCTTCCGCCGTGTCCAGCGCCGCGGCGAGACGTGCGATTTCGTCCTGCGACAGGTAGCGCTCGCGCGGCGTCTCCATCCGGCGGCGAAACCCCATCGCCGGGTTGTCCTCGCGCCAGCCCCATTTGACCGCATAGGCAAACATCTTGCGGATGACCTCACCCACGCGATTGGCACGCACCGGTGTGGGCTTGGCACCTTGCAGCTTGCGCGCGCGGTTATTGGGCTTCTTCTTGGCAGGTCGGGCCCGCCCTTCGGCGATCTTGGTCAGGAGCAGCTCAACGTCATAGGACGAGACTTCGGTGACCAGCATCTTGCCCCAGGCGGGACCGATGAACTTCACCATCATCGAGCGCTGGTCTGCGGCATTGAGTGCCGCGAGATGCGGCAGATGCACCTCGACATAGCGTGCGATCAGATCGCTGACCCGCGGGGCTTCGCGCAGGGCATCCCGGGTGCTCAGTGGATCGCCCCCTGCATCGATCTCGCGCCTCAGTTCCTTGGCGCGCGCGCGTGCCGCCGTTACGCCCCATTCGGGCCAGCGCGCGAAGGTCATCCGGCGTTGGCGCCCGGCGTAGCGATAATCGAGCGTGAAGGCGCGGCCACCACCGCGGTAGATGCAGACGGCAAAGCCGCGCACATCAGTGTCGAAAATCTGGTAATCCCGCCCTTCAGCGGGCTCAGCCTCACGCAAAACCTTCTCAGTCAGTTTCTGTCTGTTCACCATGCACGAACCTCTCTCCTGGCCCTGTCATGACGCGTAGATCGGGGCGTCTATCAAGCAGAGCATGGGCGTCGGGGTGGAAGGGAGGAACGGGGTGGCATCGCGGAGACAGATCGCTTCCACCCCCATATTTTATTGACGTTTCAGCATTGGTGGTCTGCGCGTTGATCGAAGTGCGGCGCTGCGGCACCTGACGATCCGCCCATCCTGCGGCGGCCATCGCGCAGCGACTCAGCCGGTTTTCGCAAATCTTCAATGAAATATGGGGGTGGAATGGGTTTTTGCGGGGTTCCACCCCCATTTTGCACGTGAATGCACGCGAAGGCCTGTAAAACATGGGTTTTGCCATCGAATGCCGCCGAATTCGCGAGAAGCCAGCATTTCACCCGCCTGGCTCGGCGTGCAGACATCGCAGCTCGGGCATCGGAAACACCAATAAAATATGGGGGTGGAACGGTTCTGGCGTTTCCATTCCACCCCGTTCCTCCCTTCCACCCTCAAGCCTGTGCGTGAGTAGCCCTCGGAAAAGGCCCGCATCGGGTCGTCAAGCTGGAGGGAAATCATGCACGAGCCCGATATCGCCGAAACCATTGCAAAACCGTCAGGGGGACTGCTCGGCGGCTGGATAAGCCGCACCGACCTCGCCCAGCAACTCGGGGTGTCCGAGGACACCTTGCGCCGCTGGGACGCGCTGCGCTCTGGCCCGCCCTGTATTCGCGCTGGGCGAAAGGTCTTCTATCGCCGCGCCACGGTCATCGAGTGGCTGGAAGAGCAGGAAGCCATGGCCCCGCGGCGCAAGCGTTATGGGGGACGTCGATGACCATCCCCCTGCCCTTTCGCAAGCGCGGCCAGCGCGATCAGGTCCGCGAGGACTGGATCAATGAGCGGCTGCGCGAGGCGCGCATCGTCGTGGCCGATGTTGCGAGTCATTCCGACCACCTGATCCGGCTCGCCTGCAATGTCCTGGCCCAGCATGGTGATACACCCGACGAGCGCGAGGACGCCCGGATCCTGCTCGTGGTCCTCGATGCCAGATCGCCCGGGCGCGCTGGGCGCAACCGGCTGGATCCGGAGGTGCGCCGATGAAGCGCCGCGGCACACCCGAGGCCGATCTGCAGCGTGCTGTGGTCACTGCGCTTCGCTTTGCCCTACCCCGCACGGCCATCATCCAGCACTGCGCCAACGAAGTCACCGAGCCGGGCCCGCGCGGCGCAAAACGCCAGGCGATCCTTGTGGGCATGGGCGTCCATCCCGGCTTTGCCGATCTGATGGTGCTCTGCGATGGGCGCGTCCTGTTTCTGGAGCTGAAATCCCTCAAGGGCAAACTCAGCCCCGATCAGGAGGGGTTTCGCGATGCCGTGCTGGCGCAGGGTCATGGCTGGGCGCTGGTGCGCGCGCTCGACGATGCGCTGGGCGCGCTGGCGGATCACGGGTTCACCAGCCGCGTTTCCAGCCCAGCGCGGAGACCAGCGCCATGAGCCATGAGGCCACCAACTGGGCGATCAAGCAGCGCGGGCTGAAGCCAACCACCAAGATCGTGCTCTGGCATCTCTGCGACCGGTTCAACCCGGACTACGGCTGCTTCCCCTCGCAGGACCGGCTGGCCGAGGACTGCGAGATCAGCCGGTCGACCCTGAACGAGCATCTCGGCCAACTGGAGGCGGCGGGGCTTCTACGCCGCGTCCCACGACTGCATCCGGTCACCAAGCGACAGATGCCAACCCGCTACATTCTGGGGTTCGAGCCAGGCTTCACACCGCATGTGCCAGACCTGTGTCCGGAAACCGGACATGGAAATTCGGACGACGGCGAAAGCTGTGCAGAACCAGCGCCTTTCGATGACGAAACACATGCTGACGCAAGCCCGTGTCCAGAAATCGGACACGGGTCCGAGGTCCGAGCCGTGTCCGATTTTGACCCCGACCCGTGTCCGGAAAATGCCGAAAGCCGTGTCCGGAATCCGGACACTAACCCTGTAAGGGAACCTTTAAGTAAACCAGTAAAGGAGGAGGAGGGCGCGAGCGCGCGCGACGGCCTCAGCGAGGAATTTTTCGTAGAGTTGCTCAAGGCGCTGGGCTTTGAGCCTGACAGCGCCCTGCCCGGCTGGTGGCAAGGTTGGCCACCCCGCGAGCATGTCCGGCGCTGGCGCGATGATCTGGGGCTCGACGAGGAGGCGATCCTCGCTGTGGCCGAGGACTCGCGGCGTGATCACCCCGAACCGCCCGACGGCCCCAAAGCGCTCGACCGCGCTATGCAGCGCGCTGCCCAGCGCCTGAAGCAGACCAGTGCTGGCTTTCCTACCAATGGCAACGGCCGATGCCGGCGAGGGAAACAAGACGCAGGCCCGCCGCCCAGCGCTGACGAACTGGCGGCCTTCTACGCGGGTTTGGTCAATTCCGACAAGTTCCTGCCGCCCAGCATGATCAGCAATTCAATGCGCGATGCCATGCTGGCTCGCGGCCTAGTCTCGCCAGAGCGCTTGCGTCAGCGGGGCGTGCAATGAGCAGGGTCGATCGACGGCTCGCGCGCATGTCGTTGCCCAGCCCAGCGCGCGGCGGAAAGGTCAAACGCGCCATGTCGGTGCAGCAGGCGCTGGAATGGGCGTTCAGGATCGAAAAGGCCCAGCTGGAACTGCCGCTGCCGCAGGACGTCAGCGAGGAAGGCTTCGGCTTTGGCTTGGAATACGTCCTGCTGCAGCGCGCAGCCCTTGGCTGTCAGGTCGATGGCGGACAGTACAAGCTTGGTGGCTATACCCACGAGGACGCCGAAGTAATCGCCGCCACTGTCGCGGGGATGCCGGACACCTTGGGTGGCAAACGCATGGCGATCCGAGTGGCTGAGCTGGCGCGCGCTGGGCTCACACCAGACTGGATGCCTGGGGCTGTTCCGCGCTGCGTGCCAGTCGAGATGAAGCGCAACCAACACGGAGCACGAGCCACCACAGTCGTCGTTGGCACAGAACGTATCCTGAACCGGGGCAAATGGCGCACGGTCGAGGTATTGGCATGCCCTGTTACCTACTCTCCGTATCCAGAACAGATTGAGGCGGCGCGGCGCGCCTATAACAACTGGTGGCAGGCGCTGGGCTGGGTCCGGGACGGGCTGATCTCGAGCAGGATGTTGCGAGAGGTCGATGTGAAGGCCGCGATGCCCAAGGTCAGCCCATGGGCCAGCAATCGGCAAAAGTGACCAACTGAGGACATCGAACAGGGGATTTTATCATCAAAGACGATCAGCTTCGTCCTGGACAGCGGTGCAACATGTCAGTTAGCCTTGAGGCTGTCCCACACGTCATTGAAAAACAGAGGATATTTGCAAGCGTTGCTCGCGCGCCCAATCGAAAACGGCAAGGATTAACGTCTGACTTGGAAAGCTGCATGACTGATTTTTACGACGCCAATGCGAGTGCCTTCATCTCGACCACCCGAGATGTTGACATGTCGGAAATGCAGCGTCGATTTCTGGCGGCCTTGCCAATTGTCGAGGGCAAACCTGCAAGGATCCTCGATGCGGGGTCGGGGTCAGGCCGGGACGCATTGGCGTTTCGGCTTCTGGGATACGAGGTCGAGGCTTTCGACGCCTCCCCCGCCATGGTCGCGGCGACGCGAGAACATGCTGGCGTCCAGGCGCGTCAGATGCGATTCGAGGACTTCGCCTGGGATCATCCGTTCGAGGGTATCTGGGCCTGCGCCTCACTGCTGCATGTTGCTGCCGCAGATTTGCCTGCGGTTATCAAGCGGCTTGCCGCACATCTGACACAGGGCGGTGCGCTGTATCTGTCGTTCAAGCTTGGCACGGGTGAACGGGTCAAGGACGGGCGACAATTTACCGACATAACTGAGGATAGCCTCGCGACCCTCCTGGACGGATGCGGCGCGCTTAGTCAGCCTGATATCTGGCAAAGCCGGGATTGCCGCCCGGATCGGGAATCGGAGATTTGGGTAAACGGGGTGGTGACCAAGAGGTGATGGATGGATCGCGTGCCGAAGACAAACCGCACGACGGTCCTTGCGCTCTCTGCGACGCCCCGGCGAGCGCCATTGTTGAATGCGACGCACAGGTCATCCTGACCCGCCATGGCGCTGGGCTGGTTCTTGCCCCGCGCCGTCACGTTGCGCGCTGGCGAGACCTTTCGCCCTCTGAACAAGCCGCGCTGGGCGCAAGGATTGGCCCCGCCCAGACGCTTTTGGAGACCGCAGACAGTACGGCACGCGTAACCCTGGTTGAGGTGGGCCGCCATGTGCATTTGCGCATCGATCCGCCGCCCGCAGCACCCGGCCCCTTGCCGGGCATGCCCCATGATCGGCCACTGATCTCGGGCGGTGAGGATGCCCTTCACGCCCATCTGCGCCCCCTGATCGACCGGGCGCAGGCGGTCGATCTTTCGGTGTCTTTCCTGATGGCCTCGGGCGTGCGGCTGATCCTGCCGCATCTGCGCGACCTGCTGGACCGGGGCGGGCAGTTGCGGTTACTGACTGGAGACTATCTAGCAGTGACGGAACCGACGGCCCTGCGGCTGATCGCGGACCTCGAGGGCGCGCGACGGCTGCATGTTTTCCAGGCAGCGCAGATCCCTTTCCACCCCAAGGCCTGGATGTTCACCTTCGCGGGTGATGGTGGTGCGCTGATTGTCGGGTCGTCTAACCTGTCACGCTCGGCACTGACCGACGGTATCGAATGGAATCTGCGCCACGTCGACCCGGTCGATCCCGCGCCGCTCTTGGCCGCCCGCGCTGCCTTCGAGGCTTTGCTGGCACGCCCCGAGGTCACCGAACTGACGCCAGCCTGGATCGACGACTATGAGGACCGCCGTGTAGCACCCCGCCCCGTAATCAGTGGCGTGCCGGAAGAACCACCGGAAACGGCCCCCATCCCGCACGAGGTGCAGGCCGAAGCGCTTACGGCGCTGCGGGCGACCCGGGCGAAGGGCTATGGTGCAGGACTGGTGGTTCTAGCCACCGGGCTTGGCAAGACCTTCCTCGCTGCCTTCGACAGCACGGCCGCGGCCCGTGTCCTCTTCGTGGCGCACCGCGAGGAAATCTTGACGCAAGCCATGGCCGCCTTTCGCGCAGTACGGCCCCGCGCTCGGCTCGGGCGCTACAGCGGCGAGGAGAAAGACGCCGAGGCCGATATCGTCTTCGCCTCGGTCCAGACCCTGGCGCGCAACGCTCATCTAACCCGTTTTGAGCGGACCGCGTTCGACTACATCGTCGTCGACGAATTCCACCACGCCGCCGCCGCCACCTATCGACGCATCATCGACCATTTCCAACCGGGCTTCCTCCTCGGCCTGACCGCCACACCTGATCGCAGCGATGGCGGTGACCTGCTGGGTCTTTGCGAAGAAAACCTCGTCTACGAATACGATCTCTGGTCCGGGATCGATCGCGGGCTTCTTGCCCCGTTCCACTATTTCGGCGTGCCCGACCCGGTCGAGTACGCCCAGATCCCCTGGCGTAGCGGCCGGTTCGACGAAGCTGCCCTAACTGCGGCCGTTGCCACTCAGGCCCGCGCCGAAAATGCGCTGGAACAACTCGCTAAGCGTGGCGGCAGGAAGACCATTGGTTTCTGCGTCTCGCGCCGCCACGCCGATTTTATGGCTGATTTCGCGCGAGACCGCGGACTGCGCGCCGTGGCAGTCCATTCGGGTGACACCTCCGCCCCCCGCGCCAGCGCGCTAAAGGCATTGGAGGACGGTGATATCGACATCGTCTTCGCCGTCGACATGTTCAACGAGGGCGTCGATATACCATCGATCGACACGGTGTTGATGCTGCGCCCAACCGAAAGCCCGGTGGTCTGGCTGCAACAATTGGGCCGCGGTCTGCGCCGGTCGGCGGACAAGACGCATCTGGCAGTCATCGACTACATCGGCAACCACCGCATCTTTTTGACCAAATTGCGCACGCTGTTGCAGGTGGGCGCGGGCGATGGCGCGCTGCGAGTGGCACTTGAGCGGTTTGAGGACAAGATGATCCAGTTTCCTGCAGGCTGTGAGGTGACGTACGACCTTCAAGCACTCGACATTCTGCGATCGCTGATCCGTCAGCCGCGCGATGGTGAGGAGCTGGCCGCCTTCTACCGTGACTTCCGCGAGCGCAACGGCGCAAGGCCGACGGCATCCGAGGTCCAGCATGCGGGCTTCAATCCCGGCCGCACCGGACACTCTGGCTGGCTCGGATTCGTCGCCGACATGGGCGATATGTCCGAGGCACAGCGCGCCGGCTGGACGGCGCATCGCGCCCTTCTGGACGAGATTGAGACGACTCGCATGACCCGCAGCTACAAGATGCTGGTCCTACGCGCGATGATCGAGGCAGACGCCTTTCCGGGGCGGATCGCCCTAACCGATCTGGTGGAGCGCGTCGCCCGTCTGGCCCGCCGCAATCCGCAGATCAAGGCGGATCTGAGCGTCGATCCAGATGACGCCCCCCAACTGCGGGCGGTCATGATGCAACAGCCTCTCAAGATATTGGCCGAAACAGAATGGTTCCGGCTGGGGCCTGGCACCTTCGAGACCATCTTCGCGGAAGCAGAGAACACCACCCTGACCGCCCTCGCTTCGGAACTCGTTGACTGGCGGCTGCTGCGGTATCTCCAGGCCAAGGATGTGGTCTATGACATGCCCGAGGGCACCGACCTCACCGAGGCTGCCGAAGACGCGGCCCCCGCCCCCAACCCACCCGCCAAGGAACTGACGCTCTGGCAAGAGTATCAGCGCGACCAGATCGCACCCTATTTCGGAGCGGTGTTCAACACCGGGTCCTGGAACGCCGGTATCGTGGTGCTAAAGGAAGCACGGGCGATGGTCCTCCTGGTGACGATGGACAAGGGCAGCATGTCCGTTGGCAGCCATTATGCAGACCAGTTCGCCAGCCCCACGCGCTTCGTCTGGCAGACCCAAACCAGCACCCGCCGCGACGACGCGCGCGGTCGTATCATCTCCGGCGAAGAGCCCGGCTGGTCCGTGCACCTTTTCTTGCGCAAGTCAAAACTGCGCGATGGCCGTGCGGCGCCTTTCCGCTATGCTGGTCCGGTCCGCTTCGCCGGCTGGGAAGGGGAGGCACCCATAACGGTGCAGTGGGATCTCGAAGAGCCAGTGCCAAGGCAGCTGAAGGCACTGTACGGGGTGGAAGACTAATGGCCTCTTGTGAACACACTGGGCGCAAAGCCGGCTGACTGCACTGCAGCATGGCAGACACAGCTAGACCGAGAAACCGGACTCTTAAGCAGCGCACGGCCAGGTGAACGCGTGCTGGCCCTGATGGAGGAAAGCTGTCCGACGGCAGCGCGGCGTGGCAGCCGCAGCGTAACTAGACGAACTGTCATTCAAGCAGTTTGCGGATGGTGTGATTTCGCGGCGGGTGAGCACGCCGAATCTGTTATAATTCGCTATGTTGCGAGTGCTGATCCGATCCAGAATCGGAGATATTCATGGGCCGACAATGGCGGAACGGATAATGACCGAATTTCAACCAGATCCGCGTCCTTCAGCGGAGATCTTTGCAGACTTGCGTAGCCTTGCGACCTCAGACGGAGCAATACACGGTATTTCAGAGATCATCTTCCGCGACTGGGTCTATACGATCGACACGCAAGAGCGAACCGTTGTCGATGATCCGGAGCACCGTTGGTCAACTTCCCGCCTAAACAAGCCGGAATTGATGCTCCTGCTGGGATTGGCAGTCCAGTCTGAGTCTGATCGAACACATACTGTGCTCGGCGACACCTCGGTTTTCATGTCGGAGGCTGACCAGCTTCTTCGGGAGCTTCACGACCGCGTCATGATCGACGTCAAGTCTGCGCTGCCCCCAAACTTGCTTGAGGTTGAGAACCCTCTTGATGTTGTCGGTCCGATGGCCCGCGAAGCCATTTATTACGCTGCAGAAAGTTTCTATCTCCATCAGTTTCCACCGTTCATCCGGCAAAGATACCGGCGCGACGGCGACTGGCTTCTACGAAATAAGGGTATCTCTATCCTCCCGATGATCGAAATCGCCCGGTTCATCTCAGACCGGATCAACCGACAGATGTCAGCGGTCGCTCACCTCCGTAAGTCGGGCACGGCCCTGAATAGCGGTGACCTGACCAACAGCCTAAGGATCCCGCTCGCTGAGCTTCGGCGAAAGTTCAAGGGCAAGGCGGACGCATTCGACCGACTGTTCGCGATCGATGTGACCGCGACCAACCTCGGCTTCACGGATCCGTTTGCGATCAACGAGACCATGATCTGCCCGATCGTACGGATCGACGATTTCCTTTACGTTCCTAATCAGTATCGGCTCTTCGAAACGCTCTATGAGAGCCCCTTCTACTGGATGTTACGGGATGAGAACTACATGGAAATCGCGAAGACTAACCGCGGCACTTTCCTTGAGGCTACCGCGGCGCACATCCTTCGATCCGTGTTCGGGCCGGAGAACGTCCATGAGAACGTGACCCTCTACACTGGGACCAAGGACAAGGCGGGTGAGATCGACATCCTCGTTACATACGGAGAGTTCGTGCTGGTCGTCCAAGCGAAGTCTAAGCGGATCACCATGCAGGCTCGGGCGGGTGACAAGGGCGCATTGCGCCGGGATTTCCTTGACGCTATCCAGGCCCCATACGGCCAGGCGCTGACGTGCGCACGGTTGATTAGAACGGGCGCCACCTGCGTTCGGCCTGACGGAACCAAGATCGAGGTGCGCCGTGTGAACCGGTTGTTCCCGATGGTGGTCCTCAGTGACCACTTTCCCGCGGTAACCATGCTGGCCCGTAGCCTTCTAGAACGCGAGAAGGAGATTGCGCCTGTCATCTGGGATATTGGAGTCTTGGACTGTGCCGCCCGGCTCTTTCCGAACCCGATCGACATGATCTTCTACCTAAAGAGCCGCTCGAACCTGTACGACCAAGTCATGTCGGAAAGCGAACACTGCTTCATAGGCTTCCACCTGACGCACAAGCTGGCCCTGCCGGATGAGATCCACGGTCTGGCCATCGACAGGGATTACGCGCAGCCGGTCGACGACTTCATGATGCCCTTCGATGTGGGGGTGGAGGGTATCCGCCCGAACGGGATCCTGGAGCGTATCGATGTACCGATTGTCACCGATCTCCTGAGGGAGCTGAGGTCCAAGGGGCCAGAAATCGCCGCGGTGGTGGTCGATCTCTACGACTTCTCAAGTGAGATGCTGCGCGACATGACGGCGCATATCACCCAACTTCGAGAAGAGGTAGCCGCAGGGAAGGCACTTAAGGCATTTTCGATCCCAACCACGGCCGGAGGCCTGACTTACGTTGTAGTTGACCATTTGAGCGAGAAATCACGCACAGCAGCGAGCAGCATTGGCAGAAAGCACAAGTACGACACCAAAAGCTCGCACTGGTACGTGATCGTCGATTGTATCCAGACCGGCAACCCTATCGACGAGCTTGGATGCCTTGTTTGGGAATGGCAACAAGATCACGAGGAGCAACAACTTGCAGATCAGGTATCAGGTTTGTTTAGATCGAGTCGCTCTGTCGTTCAGGTGGGTGATACATCAAAGATTCTAGCGGAAAAGGCAAAAGACGCTTCCACTTGAGCCTCCTGGTAATCTTCCCCGTTATAACGGGGAGGATTACCCCATCGCCGATCCTAAAAGTCGAGTTCTTTGAAAATCCCTGCAGATACAGGCAGCACAATATCACAAATATGTCGGCTCCACGACAAATCCCCATTTTAGTAGTTGGCGCTGTCGCATAGAGGGTTCGGTGTCCTGTCTGTCTCATCACCCGAGGAATTTGTTCTCATGACCGCACGCGGAGCTTTCATCGGCCCGATCATCGACGATCTCGATACAATCTCGAGCCGCGTGCGTGCGCGCAGCAAGCTCGGACATACCGATCTGAACCGTATCCTTGAGGACTTCTTCAAGGAGCTGCTCAATCTAATCCACAAGGCGAACCTCGTGAACCTCAACGAGACCCGCCGCAACGCGCCAGGGCTAGATCTCGGCGATACGACCAGCGCCATCAAGCGCGCTTTCCAAGTGACCTCGCAGGCAAGTTCGCAGAAAATCAACAAGACGCTTTACGCGATCACCGATGCGGACGTGGCTCTTTACGATGAGATCTACGTCCTGGTCATCGGCGAGCGTCAGGCGAAGTACCAGCTCGATGCCTCGCAGATGAAGCGGGTCGGCTTTAAGCACCGCAACATCATCGGGATGACCGAACTGGCAAGCCGAATTATTGGCAGCGAAATCGACACGATCCGTGCAGTCTACGAGAAGCTGCGCGCGGAGCTGCAGCGGATCACCGTCGAGCTCGAGGTTGCAATCGACGGCAAGTTCGCGACCTCGCTCGGAGGGGTGGTCGAAGACCGCCCGACCGTGGAACGCAGCGACGCCTCGCTGCTGTTTGCCCACGACGAGGGCGGTGGGCTTTTCGACAGCCGCGAAGAGGCACAGGCAGTGCTCAATGGGTTCATCGACCGGCTTGAACTGCTCCCGCGCATGACGCGACAATTCCTAGGCTGGCTGCTCGACAACACCGATCTCGCGCTTGGGCTCGACAAGCCCGGCATGCTATCGACCGGGCTGTCCGTCAACGCAGACCTTGTTTCGCGCAAGCACAGTGACCAGCGAGTACTGCATGAAGATATCCGTCTGCTCCGCAGCTGGAAGTTCGTCGATTACGACGACGGCGGTGACGGGAACTCCCCACGCATCAGCATTGGCTTTCCAGGCGCGCATGACACTAACCTGCCCGAAGCGCTGCCTTATTTCCTATTCGATCGGAAACTCTCGGCCGAGACGCTGTTTTCGACGATGAACTTCACTGTCTTCGGTCCGCCGCCAGTCGCAAACACCCCGGCGCTCGCCAAGAAAAAGAGGCGCAATGCGCTACGCAAGAAATAAGGTAGGCTGCGGCGAACGACCGGTCTTGTGAATGCTGCATGGCAGCGTAAGTCTCTCTCGGAGGACGGCAAAGGGCCGACGATGCCTGCCATAGTCGGTTTCTGACGACTTGTCTTGCGAGTCAATTGAAGGCAAGCTCGAGTGATGGAACTGGTTTACCCAATTAACTTCGTCGGCCACAATGAGTGGATGCACAGCGGGTACGACCCGCGCCTGTCGCAAGGCGACGTCATAACTCGCGACGGAGAGATCATCGGCAGTTGGCGAGTCGTAGGCTACGATCCAGATGACGAGTATTCCGGCGGGCGTTTTGAATTTACGGCTTCGGGGGAAGAAGCCGCAAGGTTCACGGAAGGTTTTGCAATGCTTGATGTGCGCATGAGCCGGGGCTTTGCGCTGTCAACGCTGACCAGAACCATCCGGGAATGGTATGAGGTCAACAACTCAGAGATATCCCGATAGCGCGGCATTGGGACGAGTGTCAGCAATGCAGGCTGCATCCGCAGCATTTCTGGCGGCCACCTGAAGTCCGCTCTGGGCCGGGGGCGTTGCCCCCATCCCATGGTTCCTCCCGGGCACGATCCGTATACGGGGGGGCTGAGCGCGCGAGTTTTCTAGCGTCTGGCTTTTTCACCGGGGAATCCACTTTGAAGCCACTCCAGCGGCCTTGCTGGAAATTATGACTCAAAAACAGAATCTTACGTGATCACCCCGCTGGCCAGGGTGGATTCCTTTTGGAATCCAGGGAATCCACTTCGCGGAATCCACTGGCCACCGAAGCCACCACCGGAAGCCACCACCGGAAGCCACCACCGGAAGCCACCCTCAGACCATATCGGTAGAACATATTGATTCAACGTCAAAAAATGGTTTGACAAAGCTGCCCCCCTTGACGTAGCACTTAATCATCGAAGAATTGCGCCCGGAGGACACCCCTCGCGGGCGCTTTTGTTTTCCTGACATCGTGGAGCCAGTCAACTTGCCAGCCATTCCGGCTGTGCGCTGGCGGCTGTCCGCCCTGCCCCATATCCGAAAGCCGCCCCATGGACCTCGTCTTTGCACCGAGCCAGATCGAGAGCTGGCCGATCGACCGGCTGCGCCCCTATGCGCGAAATGCCAAGATGCATGGCGATGATCAGGTCGCAAAGATCGCCGCCAGCATGGCGAAGTTCGGCTGGACCGTGCCCTGCATGGTCGCAGACGATGGTGAGCTGATCGCAGGCCATGGCCGGGTGTTGGCCGCCACCATGCTGGGACTGACCGAGGTGCCGGTCATTCGATTGGCGCATCTGGATGAGGCCGAGCGGCGGGCCTACCGGATCGCCGACAATAAGCTGACCGAGTTGGGCGAATGGGACGAGGCCCTGCTGCGCGACGAGATCGCGGGTCTGCTGGCCGAGGATTTCGACCTGTCGCTGCTGGGCATCAGCGACGATGATCTCGATGCGCTGTTGCGTGATCCCGAGGCGCTGGGCGGCGATGGGCCGGTCGAGGGCGAGGATGACGTGCCCGATTTGCCAGTCACCCCGGTGTCGGTGCCGGGTGACCTGTGGCAGCTGGGCGCGCACCGGCTGATCTGCGGCAACAGCACCAGTGCCGATGTCGTTAAGAAGTTGCTGGGCGATGTGCGCCCGCTGCTGATGGTCACCGATCCGCCCTATGGCGTGGAATACGATCCCTCCTGGCGTAATCAGGCCGGGGCGGCGAAGACGAAACGCACCGGCAAGGTGCTGAACGACGACCGCGCCGACTGGCGCGAGGCATGGACGCTATTCCCCGGCGACGTCGCCTATATCTGGCACGGCGCACTGCATGCCGCGACAGTATCTGAAAGTCTTGTAGCGGCAGGGTTTGCCATCCGGTCGCAGATTATCTGGGCCAAGGACAGGCTGGTGCTCAGCCGCGGCGACTATCACTGGCAGCACGAGCCCTGCTGGTACGCCGTGCGCGCCAAGGGCAAGGGTCACTGGGCGGGGGACCGCAAGCAGACGACGCTCTGGCAGATCGCCAACAGGGATCAAGACGCCGACACGGTGCACGGTACGCAGAAGCCGGTCGAGTGCATGCGGCGGCCGATCCTGAACAACTCCAGCCCCGGCCAGGCGGTGTTTGAACCCTTCATGGGATCCGGCACGACGCTGATCGCGGCGGAAACCACGGGGCGGGCCTGCCTCGGCGTGGAACTGAACCCCGCCTATGTCGATGTTGCCATCGAGCGCTGGCAGTCCTTCACCGGCCAGGAGGCCGTGCTGGCGGAGACCGGCGAGCGTTTCGCCGCCCTGAAGGCGAAGAGACTGGCCGCATGACAGCGCATATTCGACCCAGCCAGATCGCGTTCTGGTCGCTGGACCGCCTCAAACCCTATGCGCGCAATGCCAAGACCCACGACGCGGATCAGGTGGCGCGAATTGCTGCCAGCATGGCCGAGTTCGGCTGGACCGTCCCCTGCCTCGTCGCGACCGACGGCGAGCTGATCGCGGGCCATGGCCGCGTCCTGGCCGCGGCGCAGCTCGGGCTGGCCGAGGCGCCGGTGATCGTGCTGGACCATCTGACCGAGGCGCAGCGGCGGGCTTATCGGATCGCCGACAACAAGCTGACCGAGATGGGCGGGTGGGACGAGGCCCTGCTGCTTGAAGAGCTGCGCGGGCTCATGGCCGAGGATTTCGACCTTGGACTGATAGGGATCCCGGAGGATGAGCTGGATGCCTTGCTGCACGATGCCGATGCCGACCGCGCGCCGATCGATGACGACACGGCCGATACCATCCCCCAGGCCCCGGCCGAGCCGATCACCCGTCCGGGCGATATCTGGCAGCTCGGGCACCAACGGCTGATCTGCGGCGATGCCACCGACCCGGCCGTGGTGGCGCGTCTGATGGACGGGGCGCAGGCCTCGCTGATGTTCACCTCGCCACCCTATGCCCAGCAGCGCGACTATGGCGCGGCGAAGGAGAAGGTCGGCGATTGGGATGCGCTGATGCAGGGTGTCTTCGCCGCGGCGCCGGTGACGGAAACTGCGCAGTTGCTGGTGAACCTCGGCCTCATCCATCGGGATGGCGAATGGCAGCCCTATTGGGAGGATTGGACCCTTTGGATGCGCGCGCAGGGCTGGCGGCGGTTTGGGTGGTATGTCTGGGACCAGGGGCCGGGCCTGCCCGGCGACTGGAACGGGCGACTGGCACCGTCGCATGAGTTCATCTTCCACTTCAACCGCCAGCCTCGGAAACCGAACAAGACCATCGAGAGCAAGCATGCGGGCGAAACCCTCGGCGGCGGTGGGCTGCGCGGGGCGGACGGCACGGTCCACCGCAAGACCGGCTTCGGCAATGCCATTCAGAGCCATCGCATTCCCGACAGCGTCTTCCGCATCATGCGCCACAAGGGCGGGCTGGGCGCCGCCGGATCGCACCCGGCCGTGTTCCCGGTGGCGCTGGTCGAGGCGGTGCTGGAGGCCTTCACCGATCCGGGCGATCTGGTGTTTGAACCCTTCTGCGGCTCGGGCACCCAGCTGATCGCCGCAGAACGCACAGGACGGCAGTGTTTCGCGGTAGAGCTGGACCCGGTCTATTGTGACGTAGCGGTCCGGCGATGGGAAATGGCGACGGGCAGGACAGCCAGCCTTGTCGTCGATCCGACTGAAACTGCGAAACCAGCGCGCTGCAGAAAGAAACGCACATGACGGCCCAGTCACGCCGCATGTCTCTGATCGAGGCGGTCACCAATGTCGCGCTGGGTTATGTGCTGGCTGTCGCCACGCAGATTCTGGTGTTCCCATGGTTCGGCCTGCATGCGAGCCTTGGTGACAACCTGGCGCTGGGCGCAGTGTTCGTGGGGATATCCCTGCTGCGCAGCTACGCGTTGCGCAGGCTGTTCGAGGCATTCAGAGCGCGGTAAGGTGCGGCAGCTTTGCGGGACAACAGGCCGCTAGGATGAGTAGTTTGCCCGAATGTGTGCGCCAATTGTATTATTCGCGAGCGCTGCGATCTGTGGTCCTTTGGTCTCGTGTGCAAGCCCTGCTGCTACCAAGTTCTTTGCTTCAAGAAGACTCTGTTGAATGACGGGTGCTGGATGTGTTTGTGATGTCATCCCATTTGAAAGGCCGAAGATGAAAAGAGCGTGATCTGCCCCATCGCAATACTCTGGTTTCTGCTGAAGAGCGTGCCAATTATTCAATTGGTAGTCTCGCAATAGTTTCGCTTCTTGCGGCTTAATGCTGAGCGCTTCGAGGACATCAAGGAGTAGCATCGCTTTTTTTTCGCCAGCAACATTCTTCATTTTGTACTTGTAGTCACGGAGCATGGAAGCAGAAGTGATCACGAACCCAAGGATGTAACTATCAAAATAGAACCCTTCTGGCGGATGAAATTGTCCATTTGGCTCGACGCGACCCAGCTCTTGAAAGAACGGGAGAAAGCCAACCTCTATCTCCATTGCGATCTCTTCAGCAACTTTCTTTTTTGAATTGAAAAACATAGCATTATCTCCTGTGTCAGCAGAGTCTGCACTGATCGCGCGGCGCGAGCACGCTAAAATCAAACCGGCTTGCCCGAGGCAGCCAGTCGCATCTGGGTTACTGTCATCTAACGTCGAAAGTAGATCAAGAATTTTCATTTCGAAGCCGAGAGCGTCGTCGACTCGAATTTCAGACCGTCCGCTCATGGGCTCCTTTCGACGTCAGCCGATGCGATACACCGACCCGCGCCCTTGCTCTTTGACGGAGGTGATCTGGAGCCCCAGCTTCTTCTTCAGCCCGCCCGAAATCAGGCCACGGGCGCTATGCGGCATCCAGCCAGTTACATCCACGATCTCGGCGATAGACGCTCCCTCGGGGCGCTGCAGCAGGGCGATGATCTGCGCCTGCTTGGTGCCCGCACGGATGGCGATGGGCTTTGGTACGGCGATGTTCTCGGTCGTTGGCGCGGCGTCCGCTTCCATCTGCAGCTTCCCCTTGCGCGCGCTGGAAACGGCGCTGGCCGCCACTGGCTCGATCCCGATGGCCTCCAGCCCGGCCTCTGTGGCGATCAGTGTAGTGCCATGACTATCGCCGGTTTCGCGCCAGAGCGGCTCGCCGCGGCGCAGTTCAGCATCAACCTCTTCGAGCCATCCATTGGTGATCATGCGGGTGACCGCCATCTTGGCTGCTGCGCCATGCAGTCCGTCGGGCAGCGGCATGGCCAGATTGCCGGGGCGGGAGGCCGCGCGGCTGAGGATGATGGTCTGGGTGTCGGTGAGTTTGGGCATTGTCGCCTCCTGTCGTGATGGGAAGAAAGGGATCTGGGTCACTCGCCCTCAGCCATGCTGGCGGCGATCGCAAAGTGCAGCACCCAGCCGGTCAGATACGGCAGGTCGGCTGGGATGCCCTCGTCACGCTCAAGCTGGCGCGAGATGCGCCAGTCCTGCCAGCGGCGGATGGACGATCTGATCGCGGTCTCAGTGTCGATCTTGCAGCCCACCATGTTGCCCACGACATCATCGGCGAAGTGGCGGCCCATGCGGCTGTCCAGAAAATCGCGGATACCGATCATCTCCTCCTCTGTGGCAGCAGCGATGGCCTTGGCAATCAGGGTCGAGGCCAGCACCCAGACTTCCACGCTGCGCTGGTCGCGTTCGGGGCAAGTGGTGAGCGTGCCGAAGAAGCCATAGTCCGGGTTGCGGCTTGGCAGGATGGGATGCGTGGTCATGGCGGGGATCCTTGTCATGGTGGCTGGCGGGGCGCTGGGCCCCGCCCTTTCGGGGTCAGGCGGCGCTGGCGACTTCCAGCGTGGCGATGTGGCGGCGCAGCGTGGCGGCCTCTTCGCGCGCGGCATCGGCCCAGAAGGCGGCGCGGGCATTGCAGGCGCGGGCCAGACGCTCAGCGTCTGCCTTGGTGAAGCGGTTGACCTTGTGCGCGCGGCCATGGCCCGTGCAGGTGGCGCGGTGCGTCTTCCCCTCTGGCGTCAACGTGAAACTCAGGGGTCCGAAATCGTCGAGGACGATCCAGTTATGCGAGGCGATCGTGGCGCAAGCGCTGGGCGCGAGGCGGGCCTCGATCTCGTCCGCAGCGGCGCGGAACTCGGCGATCAGGGTGGCGGTGGTGGTCGTCATGGCGGTGGCTCCGTGGTGAGTTGCATCGTTTTGGTACAATCACATTCGCTCTGACGCGCCGATTATCGTAGGCAATTCTGAGCAATATCATTGCGTTATGATCACACTGCGCTGGATCAGAGGATACGATCCGGATCGGTCAGCGCGGCTTGCTCCGCCTCATGACGCTGGGCGGCGTCGGGTGGGTCACGCCGCGCATTGACGATGGCGACAAACAGCGCGCGCGCGACTGCGGAGACCTCATCGGCCCCGGCGCTGGTCAGGTCTACATCATGGATGGCGATAGCCTCGCCCAGATCGGTGAGGGCGTAAAGCGTGGCAAACTCGGCGTCCGCCGGGTCGCAGGTCTCGGTGTCGCGGTCATGCTCGGACACAGCAACACTGCGGCAGAAGCGCAGGTCAAATCCGATGGCGCAGTTGCGGCGGATCAGGTCGTCGAGGGTCTCGCCCTCGGGCAGGCAATTCAGGGACAGATCAGACATGGCAGGAACCTTTCAGCTTTGGAGGATCACTCGGCATCAGGATTGACCTCGACCCAGATACCCCCTAGCCAGAGGTAGAGATGGCAGAACTGGCGCGTCGGGCGCGGCAGGATGGTGGGATCGCGCGGATTGTCGAAAGCTTCGATCTCACTGGCACGGACCTGCCGGATTTCCCTTGCCGCGAGGATGTCCTCTGGCGTCCACGGAGCCAGCGCTGGCAGCATGTGCGACGGATAGCCGTCATAGTGGACGTAAGTGTGTGCCCATTTATCGGGCCCGATCTGAATGGCAATCTGTGCGCGGGTGCTCATGATCACGCCCTCAGATCAGTTGCAGGCTGGCCAGCATGGTGCTGGCAGCGGCAAGCTGGGTGGTCGGCAGTTCGATCCGGATCTGCGCGGCGGCGTCCGAGACTTCCGCCTCTATGCCTTCGTCGCGCAGCGCAGCCGCGATCATGCGGGCGGCAGCGTCGAGGCCCTTCAGGTTGAGCGGGTCCGGCAGGGCTGTGTGATCGATGCGGATTGTGGTGATGGCC
Source organism: Paracoccaceae bacterium (assembly GCA_020832655.1). GTDB lineage: Bacteria > Pseudomonadota > Alphaproteobacteria > Rhodobacterales > Rhodobacteraceae > Roseinatronobacter. Next base: position 367 of record JAFIEF010000115.1, on the reverse strand, counting down.
GTCATGTCGTGTCCTTTCAGGCTTGGGTGTCGCTGGGGCCAGCGGCGCGCCCGGCCTCGAAGGCTTCCTCGAGCGCGGCGCGGATCGCCCAGACCGCGACATCGTGAAAATCGAGCCGGTCCCAGTTGCGGGTCTCCAGCGTCTCGAGGCGAAACTGGCGCTGGGCGATCTCGAGGATCAGAGCATCGCGGGTGGCGTTGGGGTCGGTTTTGGTGCGGCGTGGCATGGCTTTGCTCCATGTGGCTTGGGGACGTGCGGGCTCAGATCAGCCCGTGCTGCTTCAGGACGGGAACGACATCCGCCAGCTCGATGGTCAGGCAGTCGATCCCGACCCGGCCAGCCATCTCGAAGACCTCGGCATTCAGGC
>JAFIEF010000037.1 GCA_020832655.1 Paracoccaceae bacterium | reverse complement strand
CATTTTCGACGACCGCTTTGGACCACCGCAGATTGTAGATCGCATGTACCATCGCCCGCTCATTCGTCGTCGCGGGGTTCATCTCGATCAGCCAGTCGGGGCGTCCGGGGACGATGCAGCCATTGACCACGCGGTCGGGCTTCGACGCGGTGTAGAGCTGCGGCATCATCAGATCGAGGGCATTGCCCTGCGCGGGCGCGGGCGGCAGCGTGTTCGGGTCGAGATCATTCAAATCAGGCGCGGTCTGCGCGAAGGCAGGCAGGGCGAGAAAGAGCGCAAGGCCAAGGAGAGCGGGTTTCATGTTTGGGGTTCCTGTTCATCGGGAAGGGCGGGGAAATAGAACTAGGTGATGCCGCGCGCGCCGCTGGACCGACCGGCCTGCACGATCACATCGATCGAATTGGCGATATAGGCGCACATATTGTCATAGGTGAGCGGCAGGTTGGATTTGAGCGCGGCGATGGCGAGGCGCGAGATCGCAAGCTGCGGGGTTTCGGCATGGAGCGTGGTGATCGAGCCGCCATGGCCTGTATTGATGGCTTCCAGAAACGTCATGGCCTCGGCCCCGCGCACCTCGCCCACGATCAGCCGATCAGGTCGCATGCGCAGCGCGGATGTGAGCAGCGCATCGGTCGAGCGGAGGGGGTTTTCTCGCTCGGAAAGGAGGGTGACGGTGTTGGGCTGGGTGGGGATAAGCTCTGCCGCCTCCTCGATGGTGATGATGCGCTCATGTTCCGGCACGAAGGAGATCAGCTTGCGCGCGAGCACGGTCTTTCCGGTCGAGGTGCCGCCCGCGACGATGAGGTTCAGCTTATGGGCAATGCAAAAGCGCGCGGCCGCATCGAGATCGCCACTCGCAACCAACCCTTTCAGCTCCCGCCCAAGTGCCGCGCGCCGGTCGCCCAGCGAGATTTCCTTGCCATGCAGAAACTTCAGCGCAATCGCCTCGAGCGGGATGGTGGAGAAAAACCGCATCGAGATGGAATGGCCGTGATCGACGACAGGCGGGGCCACGACCTGGTAGCGCACGGCGCGGCCCTCATAGAGGACCGAGCCCGAAATAACGGGGCGGCTGCGCCCGAGCGTGCTGTTGCCGGTCGAGGCGATATTGCTCGCCAGATCCCCCATCTCGGTCTGCGAGAGGGTTTGCGCGCTCAGGCGCATGGCGCTGTCGCCTTGCAGCTCGACCCAGACGCGGCCATCGGGGTTGACGCAGAGCTCGACTAGCCCTCGGTCCTTCACGATGGGCCCCAGCCGCTCCATTTCCTGCGCGAAATAGCTGTTATGCCCTTGGCCCGCCGGGGCGTCCATCAACCCGTCCATCAGAATATCTCCAGATCGCGGTCAACCATCACGGTCACGCGCGCGCCCTGGTTGATGGTGATGATGGGCGGCAGGCTGAGATACTCGCTGACCACAGAGCCGGTCGCATCGCGCAGATCGCCCGAGACGCGGGTTGCGCCATCGCGCGCCATGTCATTCTCGATCTCGTTTGAGGCGAGCGCTGGACCCGAGGAGAGAAGCGAGATCAGCGCGGCCGCGCCAAAGCGCTCACCAAAGCGCCGGTTGACGCGGCCCGACACGCCAGAGCGACCGGCAAGGATCACTTCGGCGCCGAGTTTGTGAAACAGCCGCGCAGCCGCCAGGCCCATGCCGGAGCTGCCGCCAACGAACAGGGCGCGGCGGCCCGAGAGATCGTGCATTGTAAGCCTCTGCGTGAATGTCAAAGCGCGGCGCGCCGCAGCGGGTCTAGACCACCGCCTCTGGCCGGGTGGTGACCCAGACCCATTGGGTGAACTCTTCCCAGATTGCCGGACCCGAGATGCGGCTGCCATTGCCCGACCGCCCGCGCCCGCCAAAGGGAACAAAGGGGCTGGCCATCACGGTCTGGTCGTTGATATGCAGATGCCCCACCCGCAGCCGGTTGCCGATGGCGCGTGCCCGGCCCAGATCGGTGCCGATGATCCCGGCGGCCAGCCCGTAATCGGACATGTTCGCCAGCTCGACCGCGTGATCATCGCTGTCATAAGCCACAACCACGGCGACGGGGCCGAAGATTTCCTCTTCAAAGGCGCGCATTCCGGGTTTCACCCCGGCCAGCACGGTGGCCGGGAACATCCGCCCGCTCGGCGTGCCGCCAGCCAGAAGCTGCGCGCCCTTATCGACGGCATCATCGACAATGCCCTTGATCCGTTCCGCCTCGGCATCCGAAATCAGCGGACCCAGCGCGCATTGCTCGGTGGCCGGGTTGCCGACCGGCAGGCGGCTGGCCTTGGCGGCGGTGAAATCGGCGTCATCCAGAATGACCAGCGCGTTCTTGCCGCCCAGTTCAAGCTGCACCCGCTTCAGATTGCGCCCGCAGGCTTCGCCCACCTTGCTGCCCACCTCTGGCGAGCCGGTGAAGCTGACCATCGCAATGTTGGGGTCGGAACACAGCGCCGCCCCCACATCCGCGCCGCCGGGCACGATATGCAGCAGGTTTTCGGGCAACCCGGCCTCTTCGAAAATGCGGGCAATGATGATCCCGCCGGTAATCGGGGTGCGCGGGTCGGGCTTGTGTATGACCGCGTTGCCGGTGGCCAGCGCCGCAGCGATGGCGCGCACCGACAGGATCAGCGGAAAGTTGAAGGGCGAGATCACCCCCACAACCCCATGCGGCACCCGCAACAATTCCTCGTGGCGTCCGTCCTGGCTTGGCACAATCCGCCCCGCCGGTTCCACCGCAGCGGCGGCCGCTGCCCGCAGGAAGCCCGCTGAATGCTCGACCTCGATCCCGGCCTTGGGCGGGATCGACCCTGTCTCGCGGATGATCCAGGGGATCAGCTCGTCGCCATTGCGTTCCAGAATATCGGCGGCGGCGTTCAGGATGCGCGCGCGCTCATGCGCCGGCGTCGCTTCCCAGCCCTGCTGCGCAGCGCGCGCGGCGACGGCGGCGCTGGCCACATCTGCCGCGCCCCCCTGCCCGACCGACGCAACCGCGCTGTCATCAGCGGGTGCGCGGACGGTGCCGGCACCCCCCTGCCCTGCGATCCAGCCGCCAGAATAGATTTTGCCTTCCCACGCCTCCTGCGTCAGAAAGCTGTGTCCTGATCCGTCCATCTCTTGTCCTCCCGTTTCGTGGCCACCGCGCTCTTGTCGTCGCGGCACCTGCACTGATTGCTAGCGGGGCCACTTTCTGCGACAACAGAAATTTGCACTGGGGCGGATCAATGGATTTAATGTATTGAAAGATAATGATTTCCAAATTTCGTTTTCGGTGCAGCATGATTAATGATTTGATGAAAATTCTTCATTATGGGATGAAAACATGAAGAAACGCATTTCGTTGACCGAAGCCTCGCGCCGGGCGCCGCGAATCACCGCACGCGGCGACAGCCGACTTTTGGAGGAAGGCGCGCCGCCAACTCTGGCCGATCTGGCCGGGGCGCTGCAATTCGCGCTTGGCGATGGTCGCATCTGGCTGAACGACGAACGGATGATCATGACCCAGACACATGTTCTGGGCCATTTGCGCAAGCAGCTGATCGAACGTCTGGGGATCGAGGGCGCGCAAGAAGTCTTCTATCGCTCCGGCTGGGTGCAGGGCGAAAAATACGCCGATCTGGTGCAGAAGCGGTTCAAGCAGACCGACCTGACCGCCGCGCTGGCGGCCGGACCGCGGCTGCATACGATGGAAGGTTTCGTCAAGGTCACCACCAAACGTTTCGAGTTTGACGTCGCGCGCGGCTATTACCACGGAGAGTTCCACTGGCATGACAGCACCGAAGCGCAGGAGCATCTGACCCATTTCGGCATCTCGGATTGTCCGACCTGCTGGATGCAATCGGGCGCTCCGGCGGGCTTCACCACCGCCCTGCTGGGCCACCCGGTGATCTTCCGAGAGGTGGAATGCGCCGGAATGGGCGCCGAACGCTGCGTGGTGATCGGGCGCAATGCCGCCGCCTGGGGCGACGATGTGCCGGAACTGGCCCAGTGGCAGCGCCCTGCCACGCGCGCGCGCAAGGCACCCTGGGTTCCCACATCCGACCCGCAACCCGCAGCCCCTGCCGCTGCATCGCTGGAACCGCATCCGATCATTGGCCGCACCGTCGCCATCGAACGCGCCAAGCGCCTGTTGGAGCGGGTAGCGGGTTATGACGAGCCGGTGATGTTTCTGGGCGAGTCGGGCACCGGCAAGGAGTATTTCGCGCGCCGCCTGCACGGGATCGGGCGCAGCCCGTCTGGCCCGGTCGTTTCGGTCAATTGCGATGGGTTGGGCGACGGGCCGTCGGCCACACCGCTGGTGGGCGAGGATGGCGCACTGGCCCGCGCAGAGGGCGGAACATTGTTTCTGAACGACATATTCTCGCTGTCGGTCGGCCAGCAATCATTGCTGGCATCGGTCCTGTCAGCCGAGGGGGCGCGGCCCCGGGTGCGGATCATTTCGGCCAGTTCCCTGGCCCCGCGAGAGGCGCTGAACGCGGGCACCTTCCGCGCCGATCTTTACTTTCGCCTGTCGCTCTTGCCCGTGGTCATCCCGCCGCTGCGCGAGCGGCGCGACGACCTGCCCATGCTGATCGACCATTTCCTGCGCCTGCACAGCCGCAAGCACGGCAAGCCCTTGCGGCAGGTGGCGGGCGCGGCGCTGTCGCTGCTGTTGCGCTACGATTTTCCGGGGAATGTGCGCGAGCTGTCAAACATGATCGAGCGCGGGGTGATCTATGCCGAGCCAGGCGGCGACCTTGACATCTCGCATCTGTTCACCGGGATAGAAGAGATGCCGGAATTCGTCGAAGGGCTGCATGTTTCTGGCCGGATCGTCCGGCGGGCAGCGGCGGGCGAGGCGGTGCCGGACGGCCTGACCTTCACCGAGCTGGAGGCCGAGGCCTATGACAAAGCGCTTCGCGCCGCAGGCGGCAATATCGCCGCTGCGGCGCGCGCGCTGGGGCTGACGCGGGCCAAGCTGGAATACCGGCTGCGCAAGCTTGGGCTTCAGCCCGAAGGGCGGCGATAGGCGGCAGGCGCCCCGGCATCCTGCCGCAACGCGTCATCCCAGCGCCGCGCGGATTGCCTGCTCCAGACGGATTGTCGGGCGGCCCAGCAGCCGCGCCAGCGTGCCGCTGTCATCGACCAGCCAGCCCTCGGCTGCCTTCAGGTCCACATCAACCAGCATCTGCGCAAAGCCCGATGGCAGGCCGAACCCTTCCAGAATGCCCTGATAGACCTCGGCCGCAAGATCGGTATAGGGCAGGGCGCGGCCCGTCTGGCGCGAAACCTCGGCCGCCATATCGGCCAGCGTGAACCCCTCATCGCCCGCCAGTTCCCAGACCCGGCCGGCATGGGCGGGATCAGCCGCCACAATTGCAAGCGCCTCGGCATAATCGGCGCGCACCGCCGGGGTGAACCGCGCCGCACCGGCCGCGCCGATCAACGCGCCCGCATCGATCGCGCCGCCCAGGGTGGCGGTCCAGTTCTCGGTATACCAGCCATTGCGCAGCACTGTCGCCTTCAGCCCAGAGGCAAGGATCAACTCTTCGGTTGCGCGGTGGTCGGCGGCAATCAGCAAAGGCGAGCGGTCGGCCTTCAGGATCGAGGTGTAGACGATCCGGCCCACCCCGGCGGCGTCAGCGGCATCGATCACCGCACGATGCTGCCCGACCCGGTCGGAAAAGTCGTTCGACGAAATCAGCGCCAGCGTGTCAACCCCCGCCAGCGCGTCTGCCATCTCGGCGGGGCGGGTATAGTCAAAGGCCCGCGCGGCGACGCCAAGATCGGCCACACGCGCCGGATCACGCGCCAGCGCGACAATGTCGGCGCCATCGGTCAGGGTTTTCAGATGGGTAATGGCCAGCCGGCCCAATTGGCCGGATGCGCCGGTGATGGCAATGGTCATGCGGAACTCCTTTTTGCTGCATTGACGCCGCCCTGATATACGAATACTAACGAAAAGGAAGTACGCACCATTTTGTTAGTATCGGCTATGTCTGAATCCCCTGCCCCGCCTGACCTGACCCCGGACGTCCTGAACGAACGCTGCCCCTCGCGTCGATTGCTCAGCCATGTGACCAGCCGCTGGGGGGTGCTGGTCATGATCGCGCTACAGGACGGCACGCACCGGTTCAGCAGTCTGCGCCGAAGGATCGGCGGGGTATCCGAAAGGATGCTGGCCCAGACATTGCGGGTGCTTGAAGAAGATGGATTCGTCCGGCGTACCGCCCATCCGGTTGTGCCGCCGCATGTCGATTATGACCTGACACCGCTTGGCCAGCAGGTCGCCGAACGGGTGCGCGCGCTGGCCATCTGCATCGAGGACAGCGTCGGTCAGTCGCTCGGGGGCTGAACCAACAGACCTTGCCGCAGCGCATCATCCCCCCGATCAGCCGGTTCCGAAGGCGCTTGTTCCAGCCCTGCATCCTGCAATTGCTCCGGGTCGGGCAGATCAGCCAGCGAGGTCAGGTCGAACGCGGCCAGAAACGCGTCGGTTGTGACAAAGGTATAGGGCGCGCCGCGGCGGGGTTCGCGGGGGCCGGGGGCGATCAGGCCACGCGCGGACAGCCGCCCGATCAGGTCGCGGCTGATGTCACGCCCGAATATCTCCCTCAATCCATCGCGGCTGACCGGCTGGTGATAGGCTATTGCGGCCAGCACAGCGACATCCTGGTCGCCCAGGGCCAGCGCCTGATCGCCGATATCGGCCGCTGCGCGGATGACAGGCGCATAGGCCGGGCGCGTGCGCAACAGCCAGCCATTGGCGACAGTTGCAATCTCATAGGGGCGGGGTTCCAGATCGGCGCGCAGATCCTCGATCAGCAGATCGACCGATGCCCCCTGCCCCACCACGCGGGCCAGATCCGCGCGCGCGACCGGCTGGCTTGATGCGAACAGCACCGCCTCTATCCGGCGCATCCATTCGCGCCAGCGCAGCTCTGGCGGCAGGTCGGGCAAGTCGCGGTCGAACCGGGGGGCGGGGTCTGTGGTCATCCTACACCCCGTAAAGCCGGAAGGTATCGCGCCCGGTCAGTTCGCGCACCGCGCCAAGCGTCACCAGCCGGTCGCAGAACCGCCGCGCGGCGCGATCCGACATCAGCGGGGTCAGCGCGGCAGCGGCAATGGCGTCACGGGTCAGGAACAGGTCAACCGCCTGCGCAGCCTGTTTGCTGCGCAGCTTCGGGGCGATGGCGTGCAACTGCGCGGCGCGTCGGGTCAGTTCGGCAGCCAGCGGCAACGCAACCCCGACCGATCTGACCACCGCCCCATGACAGGCAAGGCGCAGATCACCCCCGCGCAATCGCAAGTCACGGCGCGGCAGGCCAATGCCCAGAAGCGGGATCAGATATGCCCAGCCCATTGCCCGCGCAAGGGCCGCATCTGCCAGGATCAGCGCGGTCACATGCTCCCGCGGGGCATCGCGCAGGATCGCTTCGATCACCTGCGCCGCCTGCGTCACAGCCGCGCCATGCGCCGCTTTGCCCAATAAATCAATCTGCCGCGCGCATTGGCCCGGCAAGGCGCGCTTCAGCCCTGCATCTGAAAGCGGGCGTGCGGTTGCGCGGCACCATGCCAGCGCGATGTCACCGGATGGCCCGGCCTGTTCGCCCGCGCGCAGCAGACACAGAATATCGCGCAACGCCGCTTCGCCCTCTCGCCGCCCGGCAAGCGCGACGCCATGCGCAGCGGCCATCAGCGCCAGCCTTGCGCGCAACAGGGCGTGCGGCATGGCCGGCTGCGCCTGCGCCAGATCCAGCATGGCCAGCGCCGCCCCGGAAAAAAACGCCCCCTCTTCAAGGGTTTCCGGCGCCTTGCGCGACAGCCAACCGGGCAGCCGGAATGGCCGAGGATCAGAAGCCGCGTCATGTCGAGGCGCATGGATCATGATCCTTGTATAAACCAACGCGGCGGTTCATACCAGCTTCATCGCCATGAACCGCCGCAGCTTGCTGTTTGCTTTTATGTCCGGTAATCTTGCATTATCGGACATTAAACGATATGCTCGGTGACATGTCAGAAAACCACGAGAAATCGCGCTCAGCACCCTCAGATGCCATTCCCAACGCTCAGCACGACGAGAGCGCGCAAGAAGAAAGCGATAGCATTGCCCTGCCCGCACATGCTGCGGGCTGTCAAGCGCCAGGGCACACCCTGACCGCAGCTCATATGCAATTTGCCCGGACCCGCTCAGCGGATCAGATCAACGTCATATCCCGTCAACCGGACATCAGAGCTGACAAGCTGCAACCCCTCGCAGCGCGCTTGCGCAATCAGCATCCGGTCAAACGGGTCGGCATGATGGGGCGGAAGGCTGGCGGCGGTTTCGGCATGGGTCCAGGAAATGGGCAGCGGCCGACAGCCCGCATCAACGGCAATGCTGAAAATCTCTGCCGGGACGTCCAGCTTTCCCAGCGCCCGCTTGATCCCGATCTCCCACACGCTGGCCGCAGAAAGATACAGCTCACCCGTGCCAATTGCGTCCAACTGGGCCGCCGAAAGGCGCGGATCATCCAGAACCGCCCAGAGCAGGACATGCGTATCCAGCAACACCCGCACTTAGCTGTCCTGGCTTTGCATGAACATTTCCGCCACCTCTTCATCGCCCGCGAACATGTCGTCGGGCACAGAGAATGCGCCCTTCATCGCGCCAAGCAAGGGCCGCCCGACAAGGCGTTCAGCCGCAACGATCCGCGCGACAGGCCGGCCATAGCGTGTCAGTTCAATGGACTCACCCGCTTCCGCACGGCGGATCAGTTCGGCAAACTGGGCTTTGGCCTCGGCGATTGCGATTTGCATGATACCCTCCACTTCTGACCAAGATATAGGTCATAAGCTCAAAGGAGTCCAGCATGACAATTGACCTTCCCGCGCATCTTGCAGGCTCTGGCGCACTTGACCGCCTTGTCGATACCGCGCGCGACTATGCAAGCGCGGCGGCGTCCGACAATACGCTGAAAGCCTATGCAAAGGATTGGACGCATTTCGCGCGCTGGTGCCGGATGCGCGGCGCAGATCCCCTGCCCCCCGCGCCGGAACTTGTGGGCCTTTATATCGCCGATCTGGCTGCCCCCCACAGCGAAGGCGCGCGCAAGCCCCCTGCCCTGTCGGTGGCCTCTATCGAACGCCGCCTGTCGGGCCTTGGCTGGGGCTACGCGCAGCGCGGCTTTGCGCTTGATCGCAAGGACCGCCATATCGCGACGGTGCTGGCCGGTATCCGGCGCAAGCATGCGCGCCCGCCAGTGCAGAAAGAAGCCATCCTGGCTGAAGATATCCGCGCAATGGTGGCCACCCTGCCCCATGATCTGCGTGGGCTTCGCGACCGCGCCATTCTGCTGATCGGTTTTGCGGGCGGGTTGCGGCGCTCAGAGATTGTTAGCCTTGACCGGCATAAGGATGACACGATGGATGCAGGCGGCTGGGTCGATATTCTTGAGGGTGGCGCGCTGATCCGGCTGCGCGGCAAGACCGGCTGGCGCGAAGTGGAAATCGGGCGCGGGTCAAGCGATCAGACCTGCCCTGTCCACGCGCTGGAACAATGGCTGCACTACGCCCGCATCGATTTCGGGCCGATCTTCACGGGTGTCACCCGCGACGGCAAACGCGCGCGCGACACAAGGCTGAATGACAAGCATATCGCGCGGCTGATCAAGGCTTGCGTGCTGGCCGCTGGCCTGCGCCCCGACCTGCCGGAAGCAGAGCGCATCAAGCTCTATTCCGGGCACAGCCTGCGCGCGGGTCTCGCCAGCAGCGCCGAAATCGATGAACGCCATGTCCAGAAACAACTGGGCCATGCCAGTGCAGAAATGACGCGCCGCTACCAGCGCCGCCGCGACCGCTTCCGCGTCAACCTGACCAAGGCGGCGGGGTTGTGAGCCCCCTGCCCTGTCATGCGTCGAACGGGTTTTCGATTGCCACCCCGGTTGGCGCGAAATCACGGGTATTGCCGGTCACAACCGTTGCGCCGTGATGCAACGCCGTGGCGGCGATCATCAGATCCGCTCCGCCATGCCCGGTCTCGGCCGAAAGACGCCCCCAGATCCGCGCATCCTCTGCCCCGAAGGCAAGCAGCCGGTCCGAGAACAGCAAAACAGTCCGGTCCAGCCAGGCCCGCAGGTCACGCGCGAATTCCGGATCGCGCGCATCCTGCTGCCGGATGCCCCGCGCGATTTCGCCAATTGTAATCACACTGAGAAAAAGATCCTGCTCGGCCTTGCCGCGCAACCATGCCTCCACATGCGGGGCGCGAGCAGGCCGCCGCACCGCGGAAATGACATTGGTATCAAGAATATACATCAGAAGCGCACATCCCGGAGGGTGGCCGGAGCGCGCGACACTTCACCTGCCGGGAATGCCAACAAATGCTCGGCAAAGCTTTCGCGCGCCGTTACCGCGCCTTTGAGCAGGCGTTGATATTCCTCGGCAGACAGGACGACCACTGCGGGCTTGCCGCGGCGCGTCACCTCTTGGGGCGTGCCGGCAAGGGCCGCGTCAACAACTGCGCTGAAGCGGTTCTTTGCATCCTGAATCGTCCACATGGCCCTGCATCCGTCTAGCTACATAGCTAGATAGATGGGCGTTCGCCACCGCCATGTCAAGAGAATCGGTGCGCACTCTGCTCTTCGGTCATGCGGCGCAAATCGTGAAATCCGGGCGATTTGGCGCGGATATCGGATAATTACATCCGAAAAATAGTGCCTTTGGGCCGCCAGAACACCAGATAATGATAAAAACACTTGCGCGACTCGGCTGCTGATGACAGTTATTAACGCAAAGAAGCGATCAAGACGATGAAAAGCGTAACACCAACGTCAGAATCGCAGGCAGGCGCTGTCAGGGCAGAGGCACATATGGGCGGTCAGGAACGAATTGACAAGCTGGTCGGGGAACATGCAGCACGGCTGTCAGAGCGGCTTCAGGCCCATCGCCAGCAGCTTTTCCCGCCCGACACGCGGCGCAGCCTGCGCAAATTCACCAGCGGCGAGGTGGCGCAGCTTTTCGGCGTGACCGATGCCTATCTGCGCCGCCTGCATCTGGACGGGCGCGGCCCCGAACCCGAAACCGGCCCCGGTGGCCGGCGTCTGTATTCCGCCGAGGATATCCGTGCGCTGCGCGAATTGCTGGAAAAGGGCGCGAAATCCCCCGGCACCTATCTGCCGGGGCGGCGCGAAAGCGAACATCTGCAAGTGATCGCGGTGATCAATTTCAAGGGCGGGTCGGGCAAGACGACAACTGCCGCGCATCTGGCCCAGAAGCTTGCGCTTGACGGCTACCGGGTGCTGGGCATCGATCTGGACCCCCAGGCCAGCTTCAGCGCGCTGCACGGTTTCCAGCCCGAATTTGACCTGCTCGATGGCGGCACGCTTTATGATGCGATCCGCTATGAAGACCCGGTGCCGCTGCGCGAGGTGATCCAGAAGACCTATTTCACCGGGCTGGATGTGATCCCCGGCAATCTGGATCTGATGGAATTCGAACATGAAACCCCGCGTATCCTTGCCGCGCGCTCGGGTCAGTTCTTTTTTACCCGCGTGGGCGAAAAACTGGCCGAGGTGGAATCCGATTACGATGTCGTCGTCATCGACTGCCCGCCGCAGCTTGGGTTTCTGACCATGTCCGCGATGTCGGCGGCTACTGCCGTGCTGGTGACCGTGCATCCGCAGATGCTGGATGTGATGAGCATGTGTCAGTTCCTGCTGATGACCTCTAACCTTCTGGGCGTGGTGGCCGATGCGGGGGGCGATATGAGCTATGACTGGCTGCGCTATGTCGTCACCCGCTATGAACCCGGCGACGGCCCGCAAAACCAGATGGTCAGCTTCATGCGCTCGCTTTTCGGCTCGCATGTGCTGAACCACACAGTGCTGAAATCCACCGCGATTTCGGATGCGGGGATCACCAAGCAGACGCTTTATGAGGTGGACAAATCGCAATTCACCCGCGCCACCTATGAACGCGCGATGGAAAGCCTCAATGCCGTGAATGCCGAGATAGAAGATCTGATCCAGGCGGCCTGGGGCCGCAAGGAGGTGCGCTGATGGCCCGCAAGGATTTGCTCAAAGGGTTGATGGACCCCGCCAGACCCAATGACACGCCAGCCGGCGCGTCTGATGCCGCCACCCCACCCCCGCGCATGAAACGCGGGGCAATCGGCGCGGTCAGCCAGTCGATTGCCGATCTCAAGGGCCGCGCCATGATCGATGTGCCCGCCGACATGATCGACATGGCAGGCATTGATGACCGGCTTGACAGCGACGAGGACGGGATTGCCGCGCTGGCAGACTCGATCCGCGCCTATGGCCAGCAAGTGCCCGTGCTGCTGCGCCATTCGCCAAATTACGAAGGCCGCTACGAGGTGGTCTATGGCCGTCGCCGGGTGCGCGCGCTCAAACGTCTTGGCCAGCCGGTGCGCGCCATGCTGCGCGAGTTGTCCGACCGCGACCTGATCATGGCGCAGGGGCAGGAAAACGCCGCCCGCCGCGATCTGAGCTTCATCGAAAAGGCGCGCTTTGCCCAACAGATGGTGCAGCAGGGCTTTGAACGCGCCATCATCTGCGATGCGCTGCATATCGACAAGACCGTGGTGTCGCGCATGCTGACTGTGGCCGATGCCCTGCCCGAAAAGCTGGTACGCGCGATCGGCGCGGCACCGGGTGCGGGGCGCGACCGCTGGCTGGCGCTGGCCCGCCGGATCGAGGGGCTGGACACCGCAGCCCTGGTCAAAGCCGCCAAGGGGGCGGATTCGGATGCGCGCTTCGCTGCCGTCTTTGCCGCCGCCGGGCGCCCCGCGGCACCGACCCGCGATCAGCCCGTCACGGGCGCGGATGGTGCGCCCCTGGGCAAGCTGCGGCGCGGACGAGAGCGGCTGGCGATTGATTTTGCCGGGGATGGCGCCGCCTTTGGCGAATGGCTGCTGACCCGGATCGAAGAGCTTCACGCAGACTGGCAACAGCAACGGGATGCGGAAGAAGAGGACTGAAGCAGTAACAAAACAAGGAGGCACAACCGGCAGTAACCAAAAGAAAGCCCCCCGGAACATGACATTCCGAAGGGCCCATCTTTCGATCTCACACCTCGCAAGATAGCGGCCTTTGTTGACATCTGTCAACGTCGTTTCGGACGGCGCCGATAGGTTTTTGCCCTGTGAAACGAAAATGAGGCATATTTCCCTGACGCCCTTCGGGCGGCAGCCGAATCTGGCTGCGCATCTGGCCGCGCAAAAGCTGGCCGAGACCCCTGCCCCATGCGCGGATGCGCCGGACAAATGGGCATTGTTGCGCGACGTCACCGCCGCACGCCGCGCGCTTGGGCTGGGCGACCGCACGCTGGTGGTGCTGTCGGCGCTGATTTCCTTCTACCCCCGGACACAGCTTGCCGATGACACCGCGCTGATCGTCTTTCCGTCGAATGCCGCACTGTCAGAGCGCGCGCATGGCATGGCCGAAAGCACGCTTCGCCGCCATCTGGCTGCGCTGGTCGCGGCTGGGCTGGTGGTGCGCCATGACAGCCCCAATGGCAAACGCTATGCGCTGCGCGGCGGGCATGGCGGGGTGCAGACCGCCTTTGGCTTCGATCTGCGCCCGCTTTTGCTGCGCGCAGGCGAAATTGCCGCGCTGGCGCAGGCCGCGCGCGATAGCGCCGCCCGGTGCAAAAGCCTGCGCGCGCGGGTGGTGCTGGCCTTGCGCGATGCTGCGGCACTGGCCGATTGGGGACAGATGAGCGCGCAAATACTGGACCGGCTTGATGCGTTGCGCCGCGCGCTGCGGCGGCGGCTGGACATCGACGCGCTGTCAACGCTGCTCGAAGCCGCACAAACCCTGCGCCAGGAATTGCGTAACGCGCTGATTTCCGACCCGATTGCAGAAGAATCAGGCGGCAGTGACACCCAGATTGAGCGCCACCAACAGAATTCAGAACAAGACCCTATTGAATCTGAATCTGGCATGGACAAGGCAGCACCCCCGCCACAGCCGCGCCATAACCCGCCCCTGCCACTGGAACTGGTGACCAAGGCCGCGCCCGATATTCTGCCCTATGCACGTGGCGATATCCGAAGCTGGCGCGATTTGCTGATTGCGGCGGAAACCGTGCGCCCGATGATGGGGATCAACACTGATGCCTGGTCCGAAGCGCAGCGCGTGATGCAGCCAGAGGTTGCGGCCACGGCGCTGGCCTGTATGCTGCAGGATGCAACCCGCATTCGCAATCCCGGCGCTTATCTGCGGGCATTGTCGGCCAAAGCCGCTGAAGGCGGGTTTTCACCGGGACCAATGGTGATGGCCTTGCTGCGGCGCGAAACCGTCTGCGCCGCCTGATCAGGGAAAACACCATGCAGCAGATCATCGCAAACTGGCCGGGAAAAAGCGCGGCGCCACCCGATGGCATTGAACATCCGGCAGTGTATCACATGCTCGATGTCGCGGCGGTGGCCGAACGGCTGTTGCCGCCCTGCCCCGCACCCCTGCGCGATGCGCTGATATGGCTGACCGCGCTGCATGATCTGGGCAAGATCGGGGCGGCGTTTCGCGCCATGCTGCGCAATGGGCAGCCCCAGCATGCGGGCGCGCATTGGCAAGTGACCGAGGCGTTGTTGTGGCTGCATGATGAAGCGCTTCTTGCGCCATCTCTCGGGTTGTCCAAGCGCGCGCGCTGGAAGCTTTATGGCGCTGTCGCGGGCCATCATGGCCGCCCGTCACCAAAGGAACCCACGCTGAACCGGGCCAATACCGGGCCGGGCAAGGACTGGAAGGCGATGCTGGATGCCGCAGGCGATGCGGCCATTGCCGACGCGGCCACAGTGATCGATGCCTTTCACGCGCTCTGGCCTGCGGCCAATCTGGACAGGGTTGACGAGACAGTGCTGTCATGGCGTCTGGCGGGGCTGATCACGGCGGCGGATTGGGTCGGCTCCAACCCCGGCTGGTTTCCCCCCTGCGCCCCCGGCCCGGCCCTGCCCGACTATCTGGCGCAGGCGCGCGATCTGGCCGCGCATGCCGTGGCCAAGGCCGGGCTTGACACGCCTGCCCCCAGCCCTGCCCCGCTTTTCGATTTCGCGCCCCGCCCGATGCAGGCCGCCGCCACCGCCACCCCCCTGCCCGATGGCCCGACCCTGGCCGTGATCGAGGATGAAACCGGCAGCGGCAAGACCGAGGCCGCGCTGATCCTTGCCCAGCGGATGCTGATGGCGGGCAAGGCGCGCGGGCTGTATGTCGCGCTGCCGACAATGGCCACGGCAGATGCGATGTTCGCGCGCGTGGCCGATATCCTGCGCAAGCTCTATTCCGGCCCGGCCTCGTTGGCGCTGGCGCATGGGCGTGCGGGCCAGTCCGACGGGTTCCGCGCCCTGCGCGATGCCCGCGCCGCCAACCCCGACGAGGCCGGGCCGACCGACTGGCTGATGGATAATCGCCGCCGCGCGCTTCTGGCCGATGTCGGTGTTGGCACTGTGGATCAGGCGCTTCTGGGGGTGGTGCGGGCCAGACATGCGGCGCTGCGGCTGCACGGGTTGCAGGGCAAAATCCTGATCGTGGATGAAGTCCATGAAATGGGCGATCCCTATATGTGCGCGTTATTGCAGCAATTGCTGCATGCCCAGGCCGCGCTTGGCGGCTCTGCCATCTTGCTAAGCGCGACCTTGCCGCTGGATCTGCGCGCGCGGCTGGTTTCAGCGTTCGAAACGGGCGCAGGGCGCGTGCCCCGGCGGCCAGAGGGCACTGCCTATCCGGCGCTGACGCTGCCGGGCGCGGCACCCGTTCAGGTGGAACCGGGGCCGGGCCGGGTGGTGCGTGTGGCGCGCCTGCCAGAGTCACAGGCCGCGCTGGCGCTGCTGGCTGATGCGGCGGGGCAGGGGGCGGCCTGTGTCTGGGTGCGCAATGCGGTGGATGAGGCATTGGCCGCCGTCGAAGCCTTGCGCGCGCAGGGCATCCGCGCCGATCTGCTGCATGCACGCTTTGCCCTGATCGACCGCAAGCGGCTGGAACGCGCCGCGCTGGAACGCTTTGGCAAGACGCGCGCGCCGCGTCCGGGGCGGGTGCTGGTGGCGACGCAGGTGGTCGAATCCTCGCTTGATCTGGATTTCGATGTGATGGTTTCGGATCTGGCGCCAATGGCCGCGCTGATCCAGCGCGCGGGGCGGCTGTGGCGGCATATGGATCGCAGGCCCGCGCCAACCCGCCCGCTGCCCGGCCCGGTGCTGCATGTGCTAGCGCCCGATCCCGCGCAGGTCGAAAGCGACCGATGGGCGCAGCCGGTGCTGGGGCAGGGGGCGTTTGTCTATCCGCCCGCGCTTTTGTGGCGCAGCGCGCAGATGGCGTTTCAGGCCGCCGAGATCCGCGCGCCCGACGCCTTGCGCGAACTGGTCGAGGCCGCGCATGGCGATGCGCTGGAGGTGCCCGAAGCGCTGGAACGCGCAGAGCTGGACCAGATCGGCAAGGCCGGGGCAGAGCGCGCCCATGCGGCGCAGAATGTCATCGACTGGGCGGCGGGGTATCGTCGCGGCGCGGCCGGGGCAGGGGATGGTGATTATCCGACACGGCTGGGCCAGCCGCAGCGCGTGCTGGTTCTGGCGCGCGATGATGGGGCAGGGGGGCTGACCCCCTGGGCGGGCGGTGAATGGTCGGTTGACAGCTGTCAACTTTCCGAAGTGCAGGCCAGCGCCGCGCGGCTGGACCGCCTGCCCCTGCCCGCGCAGGACGTGCCCGCCATCGCCGCGATCAAGGCAGCCTGGCCCGACTGGCTGGCCGCCACGCGGCTCCTGTGCCCGGTGGGTTCGGATGGCACCATCTGCGACGGCTTGCGCTATGACGCGGAACTGGGGCTACTGATCGAGCGCCTTGCTTGACGCCCCGCGCGTGGGCTTCTAGGCTGGCATTATTTCAAGGTGTGTGATGCTCAATCTCATTTCCGATCCGTGGATTCCGATGCGCCGCAAGGATGGCACGCGCGCGGTCATCGCGCCCTGGCAGATGGCCGATCCGGCGCTGGATTTTCCCGACTGGCCGCGCCCTGATCTGAATATCGCCTGTCTGGAATTGCTGATCGGTCTGGTCTTCATGGCCGACCCGCCCGCGAATGCCGATGACTGGGACGCCCGCCAGACCCCCGACCCCGACCGCCTGCGCGCGCGTCTGGACGCCTTTGCGCCCGCGTTTGAACTGATGGGCGATGGCCCGCGCTTCATGCAGGATCTGGACAGGCTGGAGCAGGAAGGCAAGGGCGCAACCCCGCCCGACATGCTGTTCATCGACAGCGCAGGCGGGCAGACCGCGCGCAATAATGCCGATCTGATGGTGCGCCGCGCGCGTTATCCCGCGTTGGAACCAGACCTTGCCGCGATGGCGATCTATACCTTGCAGGCGCATGCGCCTTCGGGCGGGGCGGGCAACCGCACCTCCATGCGCGGGGGCGGGCCGATGGTCACGCTGGTCGATCCCGGCGCGGGGCTTTGGCCGCTGATCTGGGCAAATACCCCCGATGGCGCGGCTGCAACGCCCGCTGATCTGCCCTGGATGCGCCCGGCCCGGACCTCGGAAAAGGCGCAGCAGGTCTTTCCCCATGATGTGCCCGCCTTGAGTGCGTTTTTCGGCATGCCCCGGCGGTTGCGGCTGGTGGGTGAAGGTGGCGTTGTGACAGGGGTGGTGCAAAAGCCATTTGGCGCGAATTATGCTGGCTGGGAACACCCGCTGACCCCGCATTACCGCGTGAAAGCCGGGGGCGAATTGTTGCCGCGCCACCCGCGCGCGGGGCATTTCGGCTATCGCAACTGGCTGGGCGTCATCGCGCAGCGCGCGGGCGATGGCCGCGATCTGGCGCGCCGCGCCTGGGTGCTGGATCACTGGGCCGAACGCAGCGACGGACGCCATGCAGAAGTGATTGTCGCGGGCTGGTCGATGGACAATATGAAACCGCGCGATTTCATCTGGTCGCGCGCGCCGCTGATCGACCTGCCCGATGACATGGCCGAACGGATGGAAGGCTTTGTCGAAGCCGCCGATGCGCTGGAACTGGCGCTGCGCCGCGCGTTGACGCCGGTGCTGGCCGAAGGCACCGGCCGCGATGCGGCGCGCGAGGCGTTTTTTCTGCGCAGCCAGCCCGCATTCGAAACCCGGCTGGCGCAGTTGACAGCTGTCAACGCCGACCCCGTGGCCGTGGCGCGGGGTTGGCTGTCCGATCTGCGC
Source organism: Paracoccaceae bacterium (assembly GCA_020832655.1). Lineage (GTDB taxonomy): Bacteria > Pseudomonadota > Alphaproteobacteria > Rhodobacterales > Rhodobacteraceae > Roseinatronobacter. Next base: position 7,708 of record JAFIEF010000037.1, on the reverse strand, counting down.
GAAACGGCGCTGGCGATCTTTGACGCGCTGGCGCTGCCCGGTCTGGCAGAGCGCGACACCAAGGATCAGGCCGAGATTGTCATCGCGCGGCGCAATCTGGGCGCGGCTTTTGCAGGCTATGGCCCGAAAACCGGCGCGCTGGCCTATGCGAAGCTGGGCCTGCCGGTGCCCGACGCCAAACGCAAGCGAAAGGAACCCGCATGAGCAAGACGCAGGGCAGGGGCGCGACAATCGCGCAATGGTGGCGCGACAACCTGGCGGCGCGCGATAGCGGGCGCGCGCGCGCGCTGGCAGCAAGGCTGCGCCGCGCCGATATGACCGAGGCGCTGGCCCAGGCAGAGGTGCATGCGCTTGCCCGCCGCATCGGGCTGGGCCGTCACCCGGCAGACGCCGCAAGGCTGGCACGGCTGGTGCAGGTGCTGGCGCATCTGCGCGAGGATGCGGGCCAGTCACTGGCGGCAAGGCTGGGCGGGCCGGACCCCAAGCTGTCCAATCTGCGCTTTCAGCGGCTGTTGCGCGCCGAGGGCGATGATTTGACCACCGCGCTGCGCCGCGCCCTGCCAATGGTGGACCGGCGCTGCAATGTCGCGCGGCTGGGGCAGGACATGCTGAACTGGGATCACCCGGAATGGGGTGACAGGGTGCGCGCCGAGTGGTGTTTTGACTATTTCGGCGCCCCGCCCCCGCAGACCGCGGCAGAGACACATTCAACAGAGGTTTCATCATGACGACATTCGTGCAATTTCACCTGCTTACGCCCTACCCGCCTTCAAACCCCAATCGCGATGATCAGGGCCGCCCGAAACAGGTGGTGCTGGGCGGGCATCCCCGGTTGCGGCTGTCCTCGCAATCGCTGAAACGGGCGGTGCGTGAAACCGCCTATTTCCTGAATGATCTGGCCGGACATCGCGGCACACGCACCAAGCGCATTGCCGAACAGATCGAAAAAAAGCTTTTTGAACAAGGGGTTGACGTTTCGCCCGCGCGCGATGCGGCAAGCCAGGTGGCAAAGCTTTTTTCCAAGCTGGAGGCCGAAAAGGACGGCGCGCCCCCCCTGACCACCACGCTGGCCTTCATTTCGCCCGATGAATGGGCGCTGGCCGTGGATCTGGCCGCGAAGATTGTCGCAGGCGAAGACCTGCCCAAGGACAAAGAGCTGAAAAAGCTGGTGCTGCGCCATGCTGACGGGGCGGTGGATATTGCCATGTTCGGCCGGATGCTGGCCGATGACCCCGATTTCAACCGCGAAGCGGCGGTGCAGATCGCCCATGCCTACACCACCCATCGCGCGCTGGTCGAAGATGACTGGTTTTCCGCGGTGGATGATCTGAAAACCCGCGAGGAGGATTCGGGCGCGGGCCATCTGGGCGAATTGGGCTTCGGTTCTGGCGTGTTCTATCTTTATGCCTGCGTCAATGTCGATCTGCTGGTCGAAAATCTGGCCGGCGACCGCGAACTGGCCGCGCGCGGGCTGGATGCGCTGGCGCGCGCGCTGGCAACGGCCACACCGCGCGGCAAGCAGAACAGCTTTGCCCATCATCCGCGTGCCCATTACATTCGCGCCGAACGGGGCAGTGCGCAGCCGCGCGATTTGTCGGGGGCGTTCTTTCACCCGGTCAATCTGCGGCTGCAAGAGTTGCAGGCCAATGATCTGGAAGGTGCCTCTATCCGCGCGCTGGAAGATATGGCGGCGAAAATCGACGCCGCCTATGGCCCCGCCGCCGATGCGGTCGAGGTGATGAACCTGCCCGCAGGGCAGGGCGGCCTTGACGCCATTGCCGGTTTCGCAGCGCAAGCCGCCCGCGCCGATGGCTGAGCATCTGGTTTTCACGCTTGCCGCTGCGCTGGGGTCAATGGGCGATGTGGCGGGCCATGAACGGCGCGGCAGTTGGGGCTGGCCGGGCCGGTCAGCCATTCTGGGCCTGTGTGCCGCCGCGCAGGGCATCCGCCGCGATGGCGATTTCGCCGCACTTGACGCGCTGTCGGTCGCGGTGGCGGTGTTCGATGCAGGCCAGCCCTTGCGCGATTATCACACCGTCCAGACTGTGCCCAGTGCAGCCGCCAGACGCCCGCAATCGCGCCCCGAAGCGCTGCGCCGCGCACGCGGGTCGCTTAACACCACGATCACGCTGCGCGATTACCGCGCCGGGGTGCTGTATGGCGTGGCGCTAAGCGGGCCGGGGCTGGCAGGGCTGAAGGCGGCGCTGGAAGCGCCGGTTTTCAGCCTTTATCTGGGGCGCAAATCCTGCCCGCTTTCCGCGCCGCTGGCCCCGCATCTGATCGATGCGCCTGATGCGGGATCGGCGCTGGCGCATCTGACCCTGCCGCCCTGGTGGCCGCTATCGGGCCGCATGGCCAATACCCTGATAGAGGAGGTCGGGGTAGGGCAGGGGGGCCGGATTGAGCGCCGCCATGACACCCCGCTTGACCGCCGCAAATGGCATTTCGCGCCGCGTGAATGGCGCGTGCTGTCGGTGCAGATTGCGCCAGATAAGGGGGTGGCGTGATGTATCTGTCCCGTCTGACCCTGTCGCGCGCGCCCGAAGTGGCGGCGTTGGCGCAGCTTCTGAACCCCGCAGATGAGGGCGCGCGCCTGGATGCGCATCACCGGCTGATCTGGACCGCCTTTGCAGGCGATGCCAAGGCCCGGCGCGATTTTCTGTGGCGCGAGGAAGGCGAGGGCCGCTTTCTGGTGCTCTCGGCCCGCCCGCCCGCCGCAACAGGGCTGTTTGACGATCCGCAAATCAAGCCCTTCGCCCCCGATCTGCGTGCGGGCGACCGGCTGGCCTGCCTGCTGCGCGCCAATGCCACGCGCACGGTCAAGACCGCCAGCGGCAAGCAGCATCGCGATGTGGTGATGGCGGCGCTGCATCCGGTCCCCAAAGCCGACCGCGCCGCGCAGCGTGACCGCATCGCGCAGGAACAGGGCACGCGCTGGCTGGAAGGGCAGGGCGCGCGCGCCGGGTTCAAGCTGCTGGGGGCCGATGTCACCGGCTACCGCGTGCTGGTCCCGCCGGGGCAGGGCGCGCGCCGCCCGCGCTTTGGCGTGATCGACATCGAGGCGCAGATCACCCTGACCGACCCCGCCGCCTTCATCGCCCGTCTGGCGCAGGGCTTTGGCCGCGCCAAGGCATTTGGCTGCGGGCTGATGCTGATCCGTCGGGGGTAGATGTGTCAGAGTTTTCTGACCACATCATCTATGGCGACGAAAGCGGTGATCACGGGCTGAAATCGATTGATCCCGGCTATCCCGTCTTTGTGCTGGCCTTTTGCGTCATGGCCAAAGCGGACTATACGCAATGGGTCGTTCCCGCTGTGCAGGAGTTCAGGTTTGACGTCCGGAGCCATGATTCTGCTATCCTGCATGCGCAAGAAATCCGCAAGACAACCGGGAGTTGCCCGACCCTTGAAACCAATATGACGTATCTTGCCGGAATTCCACGCCCGAAACCGAAAGAACCATGAACGCCCCCAGCCTGCCCAGGACAGGATACATGCCATGCCCAGCTCCGACACCCCCGGCCTGCCACCCCCGCGCCCGATCCCGCTGAAGGATCGCGCGGCACTGGTCTTTGTCGAACGCGCGCAGCTTGATGTCGCCGATGGTGCCTTTGTCGCCATCAATGCCGATGGGGTGCGCACGCATATTCCGGTGGGCGGGGTTGCCTGTCTGCTGCTTGAACCCGGTGTGCGCGCCAGCCATGCCGCCATCGCCCTGGCGGCGCGCGCGGGCACGCTGCTGGTCTGGGTGGGCGAGGGGGCGGTGCGGCTCTATTCCGCCGGCAGGCCCGGTGGTGCGCGTGCCGACAAGCTTCTGTGGCAGGCCCAGACCGCGCTGGATGACGCCGCCCGCCTGCGCGTGGTGCGCAAGATGTATGAGTTGCGCTTCGGCGAGCCCGCCCCGCAGCGCCGCTCCATCGACCAGCTGCGCGGGATAGAGGGCGTGCGCGTGCGCGAAAGCTATGCGCTGCTGGCGCGTCAGCACGGGGTGGCATGGTCGCGCCGCGCCTATGATCCGGGCGACTGGGCCGCCGCCGATCTGCCCAATCGCTGCCTGTCCTCGGCCACGGCCTGCCTGCATGGCCTGACCGAGGCCGCTGTGCTGGCCGCAGGCTATGCCCCTGCCATCGGCTTTCTGCATACCGGCAAGCCCCTTTCCTTTGTCTATGACATCGCCGATCTGTGGAAGCTGCAAACCGTGGTGCCCGAAGCCTTCCGCATTGCCGGGCTGGCCAGCAAGGGGCGGCTGTCATTGCCGGTGGAACGCGCGGTGCGTCAGGCCTGCCGCGATGCCTTTCGCCGCACCGGGCTTCTGGGCAGGATCATCCCCCAGATCGAAGAGGTGTTGCGCGCGGGCGAACTGCCGCCGCCGCCGCCGCCGCCCGAAGCCGCAGGCCCCGCCTTTCCCGACCCGGAGGTCGGGCCATGATGGTGATCGCACTCACAAACGCCCCGCCCCGGCTGCGCGGGCGGCTGGCGGTCTGGCTGCTGGAGGTCCGCGCGGGCATCTATGTCGGCGACTACTCTGCGCGCACACGCGAACGCATCTGGGCACAGGTCGAGGCCTATATCGACGAAGGCGATGCGGTGATGGTGTGGAAAGCCCCCACCGATCAGGGCTTCGACTTCGCCACAGTGGGGCGCAATCGGCGCATGCCGGTTGACTTCGATGGCATGAAACTGGTCAGCTTCTTCCCGCGCGACCCCGCCCCTGATTCCGGCCCGAATCGTCGGTAAGCTGTTTGACATCGTGATTTTCGTGGTAGATCAAGGCGCTACAGCAAGAGCGTTCCCCGCCCCCGCGGGGATGAACCGTTGTCGAGTGGCTTGGGGAGCCGCCATCGCCGGCGTTCCCCGCCCCCGCGGGGATGAACCGTCGGGCTAGTCGTTGCATCATCAACCCACAGCGCGTTCCCCGCCCCCGCGGGGATGAACCGGCGCAAGAGCCGATTGATTTTGGTGATGAGACGCGTTCCCCGCCCCCGCGGGGATGAACCGTCGGCAAAACCAGTAAAGGACGCAGATTATGAGCGTTCCCCGCCCCCGCGGGGATGAACCGGCGTCCGACGGTCATAGCCGCACAGCCTAAATGCGTTCCCCGCCCCCGCGGGGATGAACCGCATCCCGATCACACCATCCAGATATGACGCGCGCGTTCCCCGCCCCCGCGGGGATGAACCGCTGCCAGTTGGCGGCGCGAGGGTGCTTGCCTGGCGTTCCCCGCCCCCGCGGGGATGAACCGTGTCTGACACGTTTATTGTGGACACGGCGCAGGCGTTCCCCGCCCCCGCGGGGATGAACCGGCATTGCGCGCTCCATTTTCATTCGTCATCCAGCGTTCCCCGCCCCCGCGGGGATGAACCGAACAATTTCGTTCATTCGCTGCCCTCGTTTGGGCGTTCCCCGCCCCCGCGGGGATGAACCGATCTGCGAAAGATTGTTGCGATGCCATTGGTGGCGTTCCCCGCCCCCGCGGGGATGAACCGCATCGGCCAGCTTGCGCGCGTTTGCGGCAGTCGCGTTCCCCGCCCCCGCGGGGATGAACCGCGCGCCCTTAAACCTGTTGCCGATGCTGGACGGCGTTCCCCGCCCCCGCGGGGATGAACCGGCGGTATGGTCCGAGATTTGCGCAGTCTTTGGGCGTTCCCCGCCCCCGCGGGGATGAACCGCACGGCAGACAGAAACCGCCTGTTGAATTGGAGCGTTCCCCGCCCCCGCGGGGATGAACCGCGCTCAATCCGCTCGCGATCAGTGCCACCAATGCGTTCCCCGCCCCCGCGGGGATGAACCGATGTATTGAAGGCCATGACCTTTGTGGTTGACGCGTTCCCCGCCCCCGCGGGGATGAACCGCGTGCTGCGAATGCCGAACGGGCTTTCACCGTGCGTTCCCCGCCCCCGCGGGGATGAACCGCCCGAAGCCCCGGAGCCAAAGCAGACGAAAAAGCGTTCCCCGCCCCCGCGGGGATGAACCGTTTGCAAATGTCATGCTATTGTTCTGCAAAGTGCGTTCCCCGCCCCCGCGGGGATGAACCGATAGCGTGACCGTGCGGCTAATGCGCTTGTTTGCGTTCCCCGCCCCCGCGGGGATGAACCGCATTGTGGGTGGGGCTGACCCGGCAGACTTCAGCGTTCCCCGCCCCCGCGGGGATGAACCGAAGCGGATATTCGCCGCGCGCCCCGCGAACACGCGTTCCCCGCCCCCGCGGGGATGAACCGGCAGCGGCGGCTTTACAGACACATGGGAACCCGCGTTCCCCGCCCCCGCGGGGATGAACCGTATTTCGCCAGCTTGCTGGCGCGGTTCGGGGAGCGTTCCCCGCCCCCGCGGGGATGAACCGACTTGTTTCGCCCCGCATTCAACTTCACGGCCGCGTTCCCCGCCCCCGCGGGGATGAACCGGACAATCTCAAAGCCCATACCGAAGGCCGTGAGCGTTCCCCGCCCCCGCGGGGATGAACCGGTAACTCACGCTGGCGGTATGCACCCCCGGCCGCGTTCCCCGCCCCCGCGGGGATGAACCGATCATCGACGCGCACAATCACGGCTGGGACGCGCGTTCCCCGCCCCCGCGGGGATGAACCGACCGCAGTCGGCTCCGCCAGCGCCAATGCGGTGCGTTCCCCGCCCCCGCGGGGATGAACCGGTGTTGCGAAACCACTCGCGCAGGCGGCTGATGCGTTCCCCGCCCCCGCGGGGATGAACCGACGCAGCAACCGCCAGCCACGCCACAGCGACCGCGTTCCCCGCCCCCGCGGGGATGAACCGGGGTCGCGCCCACCATGCGAAACGCGGCCAAGGCGTTCCCCGCCCCCGCGGGGATGAACCGCGGGCTGGCCATGTTCGCTAGGGCTATCGCCCGCGTTCCCCGCCCCCGCGGGGATGAACCGGCGGGGAAACCCGGCTTTCGGAAAAGCCTGAAGCGTTCCCCGCCCCCGCGGGGATGAACCGCCCTTCAGGGCGTCTTGATCGGCGGTCATTGGGCGTTCCCCGCCCCCGCGGGGATGAACCGCCCGTTAAAGCATTTTAACAAGGGCTTTAGCAGCGTTCCCCGCCCCCGCGGGGATGAACCGAATTACGCAAAAACATTGCGTGTCGGTTTGATGCGTTCCCCGCCCCCGCGGGGATGAACCGGATTGACCTTGGAAAAAAGCCCGAAGCCCCGGGCGTTCCCCGCCCCCGCGGGGATGAACCGACTTACACCGGCTTCACGCTGGTGGACGCAGAGCGTTCCCCGCCCCCGCGGGGATGAACCGGCTCAGGCTATTAGGGCAAGTATTGAGGCGGAGCGTTCCCCGCCCCCGCGGGGATGAACCGTCAGGCCAGCCAATATCGTCAGGCCGAACGAGGCGTTCCCCGCCCCCGCGGGGATGAACCGAACGCTGAAAATACAGTCTTGCAAGTTGAGATGCGTTCCCCGCCCCCGCGGGGATGAACCGAGGCGGCGTGAAACCCGGACCTGCGCTGCTGGGCGTTCCCCGCCCCCGCGGGGATGAACCGACGCAGCACCCGCCAGCCACGCCACAGCGACCGCGTTCCCCGCCCCCGCGGGGATGAACCGATGGGGCCATGTGTGAAGCTTCGTGGACTGTTGCGTTCCCCGCCCCCGCGGGGATGAACCGCACGGCGCTTTTAGCGTGTCCTGTCCTCGCGTGCGTTCCCCGCCCCCGCGGGGATGAACCGATGGGGCCATGTGTGAAGCTTCGTGG
>JAFIEF010000121.1 GCA_020832655.1 Paracoccaceae bacterium | reverse complement strand
AAGGTGATTAAACCCCCTTAGCGTAGGATCCTGCCCCCTCCGGCATCAGACCCCTCGTCTGCGCTTTCTTCGGTTCATCCCCGCGGGGGCGGGGAACGCGGAGTATCCGCGACCCTTGGCCTCGGCCATCACGGTTCATCCCCGCGGGGGCGGGGAACGCTGGACGCGGCATACCAGGAACGCAACACCGCCCGGTTCATCCCCGCGGGGGCGGGGAACGCCGCCAATGGGTGATGGTCATTTTCGGCTGCACCGGTTCATCCCCGCGGGGGCGGGGAACGCTGGCGCTTCATCAACAAGCGTGACCGTGGCTTCGGTTCATCCCCGCGGGGGCGGGGAACGCTTGCGCCAGTATGCCCGGTCAATCGGCCCGACCGGTTCATCCCCGCGGGGGCGGGGAACGCCATGCGTCACCTGTCATGCGCTTGGGGGCGACCGGTTCATCCCCGCGGGGGCGGGGAACGCCTCCGCATCCGCGCCAAACCGGCGCAGCGCCTCGGTTCATCCCCGCGGGGGCGGGGAACGCGCTTGGCAACAATCACTGACAGCTCTGCCAGCCGGTTCATCCCCGCGGGGGCGGGGAACGCACGCCACCGGGCAACCTGAAAAAGCCCGAAAGCGGTTCATCCCCGCGGGGGCGGGGAACGCGATAATGGCGCAGGCCATGCCGCCAGCTTGCCCGGTTCATCCCCGCGGGGGCGGGGAACGCGCGGCGTCACTGGCGGGGAATGGGATGCCGCGCGGTTCATCCCCGCGGGGGCGGGGAACGCGTGACGCCAGCCGTTTCCAGCGCCGCCGTCGCCGGTTCATCCCCGCGGGGGCGGGGAACGCTGTATCCGTGACAATCAATTCCTGCCCTGCCTCGGTTCATCCCCGCGGGGGCGGGGAACGCGCAGTGCCGGGCCGGGACATTGCGGCCTCAAGCGGTTCATCCCCGCGGGGGCGGGGAACGCTGAGAAGGAGCGACAATGACCAAGCCAGCCAACGGTTCATCCCCGCGGGGGCGGGGAACGCTCAGAATGCCAGCGCAATCTGGCCCGCGTCTGCGGTTCATCCCCGCGGGGGCGGGGAACGCGCGAGGGGGTGCCCGCGCTGATTGTGGGCGCACGGTTCATCCCCGCGGGGGCGGGGAACGCGGCAGAGGAACGCCGAAGGCCGAGGCCACCAACGGTTCATCCCCGCGGGGGCGGGGAACGCCCGTCATTGCGGCCACCCATGGGGGCATTTTCCGGTTCATCCCCGCGGGGGCGGGGAACGCCGTATGTTGCAGGGTCCAGTCTGGCTTGCTCCCGGTTCATCCCCGCGGGGGCGGGGAACGCTTTTGCCACACCGGCAGAGGACAGCTATTCGGCGGTTCATCCCCGCGGGGGCGGGGAACGCGAAGCGGGCGCGCGCTGGGTGAATGAAGGGCCGGTTCATCCCCGCGGGGGCGGGGAACGCAACCCGCCGCCCGATCAGGTCGTATTCGATGCCGGTTCATCCCCGCGGGGGCGGGGAACGCGTGGTTGACGCGGTTGCCATGTCGGCAGCGTCAGGTTCATCCCCGCGGGGGCGGGGAACGCCGTTCAGTATGCAGCACTTCGCGCGCATTTACCGGTTCATCCCCGCGGGGGCGGGGAACGCCTGACGATCATCAATACCGCGATCAACGCGGTCGGTTCATCCCCGCGGGGGCGGGGAACGCGATAACGCCGCCGACGAATTGGAAGCCCAAACCGGTTCATCCCCGCGGGGGCGGGGAACGCCAGCGCAAGACGCATGCGCATAGTCCCGGCATCGGTTCATCCCCGCGGGGGCGGGGAACGCCCGTGCCACACGGTCGGAGATGGCTTTCCTGACGGTTCATCCCCGCGGGGGCGGGGAACGCGCGCTGGACGTGGCCGTGTGGCCACCAATCGACGGTTCATCCCCGCGGGGGCGGGGAACGCAGATCGAGAGGGAGATAGCCGCGCGGGGTGATCGGTTCATCCCCGCGGGGGCGGGGAACGCTGCATCGCTTTCCGCTCACGCATGATCAAATGCGGTTCATCCCCGCGGGGGCGGGGAACGCAAAGCGTGCTCTCATCGACAAAATATGCACCCCGGTTCATCCCCGTGGGGGCGGGGAACGCACGTTGTGTTCTGTGGCGGTCATGTCGCGTTCCGGTTCATCCCCGCGGGGGCGGGGAACGCATTTTAGGCGGGACGCTCATGCCGATCATATACGGTTCATCCCCGCGGGGGCGGGGAACGCAGGGAAGCCGACATGCTTGCCCTATGCGACCGCGGTTCATCCCCGCGGGGGCGGGGAACGCGGAAAGCCACCTGCAACAACCTATCCTCCTCGCGGTTCATCCCCGCGGGGGCGGGGAACGCATCTGCACTGCGGTTGCTTCTGCGGCCTGTTCCGGTTCATCCCCGCGGGGGCGGGGAACGCACGCGCAGACCATCCGGCAACAGATTGAAAGCCGGTTCATCCCCGCGGGGGCGGGGAACGCCCCCGCAACACCGACAGGGCATGAGGTGACAACGGTTCATCCCCGCGGGGGCGGGGAACGCCAAAGATGCTCATATGATCTGCACGCCAATTTCGGTTCATCCCCGCGGGGGCGGGGAACGCCTCACTTATGCAGGTGACGGTCCTGAAACCTGCGGTTCATCCCCGCGGGGGCGGGGAACGCGATATAGTCGACGGCCTGCGGGTCCAGCGTGTCGGTTCATCCCCGCGGGGGCGGGGAACGCTATCTATGATCACCCGGCGCGGCTTAACCCCTCGGTTCATCCCCGCGGGGGCGGGGAACGCACGCCAAATCTGAGCGAGGCAGCAGCATGAGACGGTTCATCCCCGCGGGGGCGGGGAACGCAACGACGATATCGTCCGCGCTTACAACTGTGTCGGTTCATCCCCGCGGGGGCGGGGAACGCAGCTGGCGCACGGCGTATTCGCACAGGGAGTGCGGTTCATCCCCGCGGGGGCGGGGAACGCGCCCGCACCTGGAAAAGGATTGAACCGTTGGACGGTTCATCCCCGCGGGGGCGGGGAACGCCAGCCCCATCGCGGCCAGCGCGGCAAGCCCATCGGTTCATCCCCGCGGGGGCGGGGAACGCGACCGCGGCTGATAATTCGTCATATC
>JAFIEF010000036.1 GCA_020832655.1 Paracoccaceae bacterium | reverse complement strand
AGAAATCAAGCCGCGTGTGAATCCCAAAGATTCAACCCGGTCGTGTTCGACTCTAATAGCCCTGAATGCGATCCACCAGATGCAGCAGCGGCTGGCCGGCCTCGGCGCGGGTGATGTTGTCGGCAATCACCTGCGCGGCGGTATGGGGCCGTGTGGCCGCAGCGATATGGGGGGTGACCGTCACGCCCGGATGCGCCCAGAACGGGTGGTTGGCGGGCAGGGGTTCGGTACGAAACACATCCAGCGTGGCATGGGCGATATGCCCTTTGTCCAGTGCAGCCAGCAGGGCCGGGTCATCGATCAACCCACCGCGACCGGGATTGATCAGCCGCGCGCCTTCGGTCAGCAGCGCCAGCGCATCTGCGTCGATCAGGTTTTCAGTATTCTCGGTCAGCGGCAGCAATGTCACCAGGATCTCGGCCTGTGACAGGCAGTCGCGCAAGCCCTGTTGCCCGTGATGACATGCCAGCCCGTCAACCTGCCGCGGCCTGCGCGCCCAGCCATGCACCGCGAATCCCAACCCCGCCAGCGCCTGTCCGCACGCAGCCCCCAGCGCGCCCAGCCCCAGAATGCCCACGCGACGTTCGCGCGCCAAGGGCGGCACCACCGGATACCACGCGCCCGCGCGCGCGCCGATATGCGCGTCCATACCCAGATGATAGCGCAGCACATGGCCGCAGACATATTCCACCATGCCCTGCGTCAGCGCCGGATCGACCATGCGGCACAGCGGCTGGGTCAGCGTGGCATTGTCCGCGATCCGCTCGACTCCGGCCCACAGGCTGAGCACCGCCTTGCAGCGGGTGAAGGGGCGGAAATCCTGTAGCGTGCTGGAGGGCGCGTAGATGATGTAATCCACCTGCGCGGGGGCGGCTTCGGTGGCCAGATCGGCTTGCAGCCCGGCATCGGCAAAGGCATCCATCAGCGCGGGCTGATATTCGGGCCAGTCCTCGGCCCCGGCGGCAAACAGGACACTCAGGCTCATACCGGCAGCCTCGGTCGGTGAATATGGGCCGATTGCACCAGGCCAAACCCGGCCATCACCACAATCATCGCAGACCCCCCAAAGGACACCAGCGGCAAGGGCACGCCCACCACCGGGGCCAGCCCCATCACCATTGCCATATTGACCGCGAAATACAGAAAGAAGGTTCCGGCCACCCCGATCGCCAGAAGCGCGCCGAAACGGCTGGTGGTGCGCAGCGCGATCAGCAGGCAAAAGCCCAGGATCATCAGATACAGCACCAGCAGCGAGGCCGCGCCGACAAAGCCGAATTCCTCGGCCAGGGTGGTGAAGATGAAATCCGTGTGTTTTTCCGGCAGGAAGTTCAGTCGCGCCTGCGTGCCTTCCATGAAGCCGCGCCCCGACCAGCCCCCCGAGCCAAGCGCGATCATCGACTGGTTGATGTGATAGCCCGCCCCCAGCGGGTCAATCGACGGGTCCAGAAACGCATCGATCCGGCGATACTGGTAATCCTTCAGGATTTGCCATTCGGTCCCGCGCGACATCATCACCGCGCTGATGCCTGCGGCGAAACTACCAAACAACACGCCAAAATAGGCCCAGTGCACGCCAGCGGCCCAGATCACGATGCCGCCGCCAGCGGCCAGCAGCATGGCGGTGCCCAGATCGGGCTGGCGCAGAACCAGAAGTGCCGGCACCAGCGCAATCGCCGCCCCCAGCCCGACCCAGATCGGATGCGACACTTTCTTCAGCCCCAGCCAGTCATAATAGGCGGCAAGCGCAAGGATAGTGGTGATCTTGGCCAGTTCCGAGGGTTGCAGCCGGATCGGGCCGATCACAAGCCAGCGCTTGGCCCCCATGCCCACAGTGCCGAAGAATTCCACTCCCAGCAGCAGCAGGATGGATACGGCATAGGCCACCCCGGCAATCGAGCGCCACACCCAGAGCGGGGTGAAGCCGAAGGCCAGCATCAGCACCAGCCCCAGCGCGAAGCGTTTCATCTGCGGGTCAGCCCAGGGCATGAGGCTGCCCCCGGCGATGGAATACAGCATCACGAAACCGTAGCTGGCCACCGCGGCCAGCAGCACCACCAGTGCCCAGTTGACATGCAGGATCTTGCGCCAGCCGGTCGGCACCCGGCTTGTGGTGTATTCCAGATAGCTCATGCGCGGCTGATCCGCAGCAAGTCCGGGGCGTGCAGCCGTTCTTCCAGTTCGATCTGTTCAGACCGGATGCGGTTGCGTTGCGGGGCCGGATAGGCCGAAAGCGGGGGCACGCCATCATGCAGCGCCGCCAGGGTAATATCGCGCCCGATAGGCGCGGCGGTGGATGACCCGCCGCCGCCATGCTCGATCACCACCGCGACCGCGATTCTCGGGTCATCAAGGGGGGCAAAGTCAACGAACAGCGCATGGTTGCGCCGATTCCAGGGCAGGTCTTCCTGGCGGCGAATTCCGGCGGCGCGCTCGGCGGGGGTGATGCGAAACACCTGGCTGGTGCCGGTCTTTCCGGCCATCGCATGTTCTGGCATGACAATGCGCGACGAATAGGCCGTGCCGCGCGCATTGTTGACAGTGTCACTCATGCCGCGCCGGATCATCTGCAGCCATTCGGGGCGCAGATCAAGACTGGCCGCCTGCGCGGTGGCGCGTTCCAGCGGGTCGCGGATCAGGCGCGGCAGCACAGCGCGGTTGGAGGCCAGCCGCGCCGTCATCACGGCCAGCTGCAGGGGCGTTGTCAGAACGAAGCCCTGTCCGATAGAGGCGTTCACCGTATCGCCCACCAGCCAGTCCTCGTTACGGTTGCGCTGCTTCCATTCCCGCGTCGGGTTCAGCCCGCCCGCAACCGCAGTCAGCGGCAGTTCATAGCGCTGCCCAAGGCCCAGCCGTTCTGACATCGCATTGATGCGGTCAATGCCGCAGCGCTGCGACATCTCGTAGAAATACACATCGCAGCTTTCCGCCAGCGCCGCGACCAGATCGACCCGGCCATGCCCGCCCCTGCGCCAGCAGTGAAAGCGATTTCCGGCGACATCCATATGGCCGGGGCAGAACACGCGTTCGCGGCCATCAGTTTCGCCTGCATCCAGCGCGGCCAGCGCCGTGACCATCTTGAAAGTTGACCCCGGCGGATACATGCCCTGAACGGCCTTGTGCAGCAGCGGGCGCTGTTCATGTTCCAGCAGCGCGCTGAAATCGGCCTGTGAAATGCCGCGCACGAACAGGTTGGGGTCGAAGCTGGGGCCAGAGGCCAGCGCCAGCACATCGCCCGAGGCGATATCGACCACCGCCGCCGCGCCGCTTTGTCCTTGCAGGCGTTGCAATGCGTAATTCTGAAGCCGTGCATCGATTGTCAGATGCAGGTTGTTGCCGGGCTGGCCTTCGGTGCGGTCCAACTCGCGCATCACCCGACCAACCGCGTTCACCTCGACGCGTTGCGACCCGGCAGAGCCACGCAGATGATCTTCCATCATGCGTTCGACCCCGGATTTTCCGATCTGGAAGCGCGGGATGCGCAGTACCGGGTCGGGGCTTTCCAGCGCTTCTAGGTCGCGTTCGGAAACCGGGCCGACATAGCCCACGATATGGGCGGTGTCTTCGCGCAGCGGATAGATGCGCGACAGCCCCATCTCCGGGGTGACGCCGGGCAGGGCCGGGGCGTTGGCGGCGATGCGGCTGATTTCTTCCCAGCTAAGGCGCTCGGCGACGGTGACGGGCACGAAGGGGCGGTTGCGCAGCATGTCGCGGCGCGCGCGTTCGATGGCCTCTGCACTTAGCGGGACAAGCTGCGCCAGACGTTCAAGCACCAGATCGATATCGCCCGCGTCGTCGCGTTTGATCACGACACGGTAATTCTGTTCATTGCCCGCCAGCAGCACGCCGTTGCGGTCCAGGATCAGCCCGCGCGTGGGTGGCAGCAGGCGCAGATTGATGCGGTTTTCCTCGGCCAGCAGGTGAAACTGTTCGGACTGCATCAGTTGCATGTCGCGCAACCGCCACAGCAGGCTTGCCGAAACCCCCAGCATCGCCCCGCCAACCACCAATCCGCGACGGGTCATCTGTTTCTGGCTGGCCTCGATATCACGCGCAGAGCGTTTCACAGCTTTTGTCCCAACACATCCACTTCGCCGGTTGCGGGTTTGCGCAGCTTCAGCACCAGATGCAGCATCGCAACAACCACCGGATATAGCGCTACAGTGCCCAGAAACTGCGCCGCGCTCAAGTCCAGCGGCACTTGCGGCACCATCACAATTGCGAGGATGGCGCGGTAGGCCAGAAACATCACCAGCAACAGCCCGGCGACGAGCGCATATTCAACCCCGAAGCCGAAATTGCGCAGCGCGCCGTTGCGCGCGCGCAAGAATTCGGTCGTTGTCAGCACAATCAGCGCCCATAACCCCGGCGGGCGCAGCAACAGCAGGTCTTCAAGCAGGAAATACCCCGCGATAACCGGGGCGGGCAGCAGATCGGGGCGGCGAATGACCCAGGCCAGCGTCATGCAAAGCAGCAGATCGGGCGCGGGCCATTGCGCAAGGGGAATCCCCAGAACCGAAAATGTGTCGCCACTCCCTCCAGCGCTGTAGTCCTGCACTGGCAAAAGCCTGACAAAAGTGACGCATCCCGCGACCCCAAGAAAAAGCAGGATGTAGACCAGCTTGCGTGAAGACAGGCGGTCAGCCATCCGACGCCCCTTGCTGCGTGGTTGCTGCGGCCTCGTCCGGGCTTTCTGCACCCCTCGCCGCGTCATCGCCGGTTGCGCCCGGCTCTGCATCGGCGGGCGGTTCGATGGGCTGCAAGGGCAGGATCAGGCTGCCGGTCTGCGGAACCGGTTCGACCGGGCGCGAGCGCATCACGCGCAGGAATTCCAGCCGCCCGTAATCGGCCGCCAGCCGCACCCGCAATCGCCGGTCGCGGCCCTGCACGACCTCGCCCACCAGCAGACCGGCGGGAAACACATCGCCATCATCCGAACTGATGACCCGGTCGCCGGGGCGCAATTCATCCGGGCTTTCGATGAAATCCAGCAAGGGAAAGGGCGAATTGTCGCCGCTGAGCATTGCGCGCTGGCCCGAAGGCTGGATGATCACCGGCACCGAACTGGCCGTATCGGTCAAGAGCAGTACCCGCGCGGTGCGGGTGCCGACCCCGGTGATGCGCCCGGCCAGCCCCAGCCCGTCCATCACCGCCCAGCCATCCTGCACGCCGTCGCGCGCGCCGACATTGATCAGCACAGAGCGGCGAAACGGTGTGCCGCTATCGGCCATGACAACGCCGGTGACATGGGTCAGTTGCGGATCGACGCGAACCTGATTGAGGTCCAGAAGCTGCGCATTGCGCTGTTCCAGTTGCAATGCCGCCTCGCGCCATGCGCGCATCTGCTGCAATTCGCGCCGCAGTTCCTGGTTCTGCTCGACGATCCGCGCGTAAGAGCGCAGGTTCTCCATCACCCCGACAAGGCGCGTGACAGGCCGCATGGCCCAGTCGAAGGAGGGCACGACCCGGTCCAGCAGGTCTGACCGGACCTGTTCAACCCTTGGGCTGTCAATGCGCCAGAACAAAAACACGGCCAGCAGCAGTGCGGCCAGCAACCCCACCAGAATGCGCCTGACAGGGCGGATGAAGTCCTGGTCTTGTGTCTGACGGTCAACTGCCACAGCTACAGGCCCGCAGTTTCAGGCGTCAGCTATCGTAATCAATCGCGTGACGCAGTTGCTTTTCATATTCCAGCGCCTTGCCAGTGCCGATGGCGACGCAGTTCAGCGCTTCATCCGCGACCGAGATCGACAGCCCGGTCTGTTCGCGCAGCGCCAGATCCAGCTCGCCCAGCAGCGCGCCGCCACCGGTCAGCATGACACCGCGATCCACGATATCGGCGGCCAGGTCGGGCGGGGTGGTTTCCAGTGCGATCATCACCGCTTCGCAGATGGTTGTCACGGTCTCTGCCAGTGCCTCGGCGACCTGGGCCTGGGTGATCTCGATTTCCTTGGGCACCCCGTTCAGCAGGTCGCGCCCGCGGATCAGCATGGACTGCCCGCGCCCGTCATCGGGCATGCGCGCCGTGCCGATGGTGCATTTGATCTTTTCGGCCGTGGACTCGCCGATCAGCAGGTTCTGGTTGCGGCGCAGGAAGCTGACAATCGCCTCATCCATGCGGTCGCCCCCCACCCGGACCGAGCGCGCATAGACGATATCACCAAGGCTCAGCACCGCGACTTCGGTGGTGCCGCCGCCGATATCGACGACCATGCTGCCCGTCGGGTCGGTGATTGGCATTCCCGCCCCGATTGCCGCCGCGATGGGTTCCGAGATCAGCCCCGCGCGCCGCGCACCCGCCGACAGTACCGACTGACGAATGGCGCGTTTTTCCACGGGCGTCGCGCCAAAGGGCACACAGACAATGACCTTGGGTTTCGAGAAGATGTTGTTGCGATGCACCTTGCGGATGAAATGCTTGATCATTTCCTCGGCAACATCGAAATCGGCGATCACCCCGTCGCGCATGGGCCGGATCGCGTCGATGCTGCCCGGTGTGCGCCCCAGCATCAGCTTTGCATCCTCGCCGACGGCCAGAACCGCCTTGCGCCCGTCCTTGGTGTGATAAGCCACCACCGACGGTTCATTCAGTATGATGCCGCGCCCCTTGACATAGACCAGAGTGTTGGCCGTACCGAGGTCAATGGCCATATCCGATGAAAACAGGCTGGGTATCAGGCTCATACAGGATTCCGTTGGTTTACGGGGAATCGCCCCCTGCATTGGGGGCATTGCGACTAACGCCTTATAGGGCGGGGATGCCGCGGCGGTAAAGGGGGCGTTGGCCCATGATCAGCGGGAAGTGGCGCAGCGCGGGCACGATTGCGTTATTTGATCCCTGCGCGCCGGATTTCGCGCGCTGGTCAGGCGGGAAACCAGCCTATGCGCTGCCTTGGATGATGCACGCATCTGACATCCGGTCGCGGTGTGATGCATCAGCGTGCTTGTGGCCGCGCCGGGATATATCGTTGAAAATCTGTCGCGAACATGGGAACAGAATACCAGATATGGGGATCAGGGCGTTGCAGATGACAGGATCAGACGCCACACAGACGCGGCATTGCCGCCGGCCCGCAATGCAGCCCTTGGGCGTTGACGGGGTGTCGGTCAGCTTCGGGTCAGACCTGACCGAGGCCGCCAATCGCGCGGCGCTGGCCTTTCGCGCTTCGGTCGAGGGCGCGGATCTGCCGGGGGTGGCGGAAGTGGCCACTGCGCTGACCTCGGTCTATCTGCGCCTCGATTTGTCCTGCACTGATCACGCCACGGCGCGCGCGGCGCTGAAGGGGCTGCTTGCAAGCCGCAACTGGTATGACGCCGCGCTGCCGCAGGGCCGCAGATTGTGGCGGGTACCGGCGCTGTTCGGCACGGATCTGGCCCCGCAACTGCACGAGGCGGCGGCGCTGGCGGGGCTGTCGCCTGCCGACGCCGCAACCGCGATCTGTGCAGCACCCTTGCGGGTGCAGACCATCGGCTTTGCGCCGGGTCAGCCCTATCTGGGCCAGTTGCCGTCGCAATGGGACATTCCGCGCCAGACCGGGCTGACGGCGCGCGTGCCGGTGGGGGCGTTGGCGGTGGCGATCCGGCAGATGGTGCTGTTTTCGGTCAGCACGCCCACGGGCTGGCGTCATGTCGGTCAGACCGCCTTGCGGCTGTTCCAGCCGGAAAAGGACGATCCGTTCCTGCTGCGTCCGGGTGATGAGGTGCTGTTTCAGTCTGTGACCCGCGCCGAATACGAAAACATCCGCGCCACGGATCCGGCAGGCGGGGCAGTGGCGGAAAGGCTGGGCTGATGGCGGAACTTCTGGTTCGGCGCGCAGGGCCGGGTGTCACCGTGCAGGATCCGGGGCGGCCCGGCTATCTGGCGCTGGGGCTGTCGCGGGGGGGGGCTATGGACCGGCTGGCGCTGGTCGAAGGGGCGGCGCTGCTGGGGCAGGATTGCGGGTTTGCCGTGATCGAGATTGCAGGCAGTTTCCTGAGCATTGAAGCCGCAGCGCCCATGCGCATTGCGCTGACAGGGGCACCGATGCGCGCGCATTGTGACGGCGCGGCGTTGGTCTGGCAGGCCAGCCACGCGCTGCCTTCTGGCGCGCGGCTGGAGCTTTCGGGCAGTCGCGGCGGCTACAGCTATCTGCATTTCGGGGGTGGTATTGACGTGCCAGCGATACTGGGCGCGCGTTCGGCCCATCTGGCAGCCGGGATCGGGCGGATGCTGGACGCGGGCGACCGGCTGGGGCTGGGCACGGATAAGGGCGGCGCGGCGGGGATGAGCTTGACCCCGCAGGAGCGCTTTGCCGGGGGGGTGCTGCGCATGGTAGAGACCCCGCAGACACAGCTTTTCCCTGCGGATATGTGCCAGCGCTTTACCGAAACCACCTTTTGCAAGGATGCGCGCGGCAATCGCATGGGCCAGCGACTAGGCTTCGACGGTGAGGGCTTTGCGTTGCCCTCGGGGCTGAGCCTCCTGTCCGAGGCCATCGTGCCCGGCGATATCCAGATCACCGGCGATGGCGCGCCCTTCGTGCTGCTGGCGGAATGCCAGACCACAGGGGGCTATCCGCGCATCGGTACTGTTCTGCCCTGTGACCTGCCACGGCTGGTGCAGGCGCCTGCCGAGGCGGCGTTGCGTTTCCAGTTCGTGACGCTGGAGGCGGCGGTGGCGGCGGAACGGGCCGAGGCCGCGCGGCGTGCCGATCTGGCCCGGACGCTGCGCCCGCTGATCCGCGACCCGCATGACATGGCCGACCTTCTGGCCTATCAATTGATCAGCGGCGTGACCCGCGGCGATGATCCCGAAAGGAGTGCATCATGATCACACAGATCGACCTGAATGCCGATTTGGGCGAAAGCTTCGGCCCCTGGCCGATGGGGGCGGATGCTGCGCTTCTGGAAATCATCACCTCGGCCAATATCGCCTGCGGCTTCCATGCGGGCGATCCCGATGTGATGGCGCAGGCGATGGCGCAGGCGGTGGCCAATGGCGTAGGGATCGGCGCGCATCCGGGCCTGCCTGACCTGCAAGGTTTCGGGCGGCGGCGGATGCAGATTGCGGCTGCCGAGGCGCGCCATCTGGTCGCCTATCAGCTGGGCGCGGCACAGGCGATGGCGCGCATGGCGGGCGGGCAGGTGCGGCATCTGAAACTGCATGGCGCGCTGGCCAATATGGCCGCCGAGGATGAAGCGCTGGCCCGCGCCTGTTACGAAGGCGCGCTGGCGGTGGATCCCGATATCATCGTGATGGTGATCTCGGGCACGGCGCAAGCGCGGGCGGCAACAGCACTGGGCGCGTGCATCGCGCAAGAGATATTCGCCGACCGCGCCTATGCCGAAGACGGGTTGCTGATGGATCGCCGCCTGCCCGGTGCGGTGATCCATGACGCCGATCAGATTTGTGCGCGCATCCTTGCCATGCTGCGCGCGGGTGCGATCATCACCGCGCAAGGCACCCATCTGCCCGCGCAGATCGACACGATCTGCCTGCATGGCGACACTGCCGGTGCGGTTGCATTGGCCGGGGCGCTGCGCCAGACGCTTGAGGAGGCCGGGGTGGCGCTTGGCCCGTTCGCGGGGCGGCGCGCGTCCTGACGCTCAGATCCAGCCTGCGGATTTCAGCGCGGCGCGATAGGTCTTGCCCACGGGCACATGAATGCCATTGCGCAGGCGCAGCGCCAGCTTCTGCCCATCGCGCATCACCCCGTCGCGCGCAGCATCAGCCACCCACCAGGACCGATGCACGCGCTGGCCCAGCCCATTCAATTCGCGCGCGGCGTCTTCCATCCGGCACAGGATCATTTCGGTCCCGGAAGTGCTGTGCACCTTCAGATAATGATCCTGCATTTCAAGGCACAGAAGCGTGCCCTCAAGCGGGCGTCCAAGCCGCGCCTGAAGCAGCGCCAGCCCGTCGCTGCGCGGCTTGGGTCCGGCAGTTTGCGGCTGTCCTTTGCCCTCGATCAGATCGAACACCAGATAGGTCGGCACGGCAATCGCGCAAAGCAGCAGCAGAACCTGCCCGTATAATGTCGCAACAGATCCGGGCCAGCCCAGCCCCGACAGGGCATTGGCCAGGGTCACGACGCCAGTTGCCGGGATCGAGGCCGCCAGCGCCCCGGCCAGCGGCACAGCGAGGTGGCGCAGCGTCAGCGTGTCTTGCAGCCAAGCATCCATCCAGCGCAGGGCAAGATCGCACAGCACCCAGTTCAGCGCGACGATGGCCAGCCAATAGGCCAGTCGCGGCAGCAGGGGCAGAAGGTCATAGGTGCCGAACGGCCCGATCAGCCCCAGAACCAGCGCCACGGCCAGCGGGGCGGCCAACGATCCGGCCATGATTTCAATCCGTTCACGCATCGCGACAGGACCATAGCATGGCATCCACGAAGTCTTCCATGCGTTTGCGAAGCCTGACTTCAGAAATCCGTGGGGCGTTGTCAGGCACGGGCCAGCCAATGTCAAATCGCGCAAAAGATCAAGGGTATCCCTATGACTGAAGTCACTCTTTTCCTGCATATCGGTGCGGGGATTGTCGCGTTGGGCATGGCCGGGCTGGCGCTGGGCACGGCCAAGGGCGGCATCTGGCATCGCCGCGCGGGGCTACCCGGCGCGGAACCGGCTGGCACTGCGCGACCTTCGGGTGGTGCTGTCGCTTTCGACTTTGCCGGGCGCCTCAAGCTCTGACAGGATCGGGCAGTCGGGGCGGTCATTGCCGTGGCAGGCGCGGGCCAGAGTTTCCAGGGTCGAGGCCATGTCCTCCAGCTCGGCGATCTTGCGGCGCAGCTCGGCGACATGTTCCAGCGCCAACTGCTTGACATCGGCGCTGTGGCGCGACTGGTCGCGCCACAGGTCCAGCAATCCGCGGATCCCCTCGACCGAGAAGCCCAGATCCCGCGCGCGACGGATGAAGCGCAGCATATGCACATCCTGTTCGGAATAGACGCGGTAGCCCGATGCAGTGCGCTGCGCCGCCGGGATCAACCCGGTTTCTTCGTAATAGCGGATCATTTTGGCCGACACGCCCGATGCCTGTGCCGCTGCGCCGATATTCATATCCGTGCCTCCTGTGGTGTCATGGCGGGATCCAGCGGCGCATTGCTCGACACCAGGACCGAGGACAGCGCCATTGCCCCGGCGGCGAAGATCGGTGACAGCAGGATACCGAAGGCTTGCCGCAGCACCCCTGCGGCAACCGGGATCAGTGCGGTGTTACAGGCAAATGCCCAGAACAGGTTCTGCTTGATATTGCGCAGCGTGGCTTTTGACAGCGCCAGTGCATTCGGCACATTCGCCAGCGATCCCGACATCAACACCACATCGGCGGCCTCGATGGCGATGCCGATATCGGCCTGGATCAGCGCGGCGCGGTCCGTATCGGGGGCGGTCTGAATCCCGGCGCGTTCGGTGGAAAGATTGACCCGCGCGGCGATGACACCGGGCACGGCCTGCACCGCGCGTTCCACCCGCCCCACGCAGGAGGCGCAACTCATCGCGTGGATGGGCAGGTTGTGCTGGCGGGGCGGTCTTGCAGGGGCGTTCATGGCGTGCCTTTCAGATACCGCAGGCATAGGGTTTTAGATAAGCCCTCCAACGATGGGAAGGTCAAGCGCATCATCACGAGATCGTCGGCCCAGCTATTCTGGCTTGACCTTCCAACAATGGGAAGCCCTATCTGCTGATACATCGGACAGACAGAAAAGGACGATTTGATGCAATTTCACATCCCAAACATGGAATGCGGGGGCTGCGCGCGGGGGGTAACCAGGGCCATCCACGCCGTGGATCCGCAGGCCGGGGTCAAGGCCGATCCGCCCGTGCGGCGCGTTACCGTGACATCCGACCAGCCCGGCACCGCGTTTCTGCCCGCGCTTGAAGCAGCAGGCTTCCCGGCCACCCAGCACGAAGGACAAACACAATGAAGAAGCTTTCTCTTGTTTTCCTGCTTGCGGCTGGTCTTGCCGCTGGCGGGCTGGCCTATGCCCAGTCGCAGATGGGGCATGGGGATCATGGTCAGATGGATCACGGTCAGATGGATCATGGCGATCATGCCGGGCAAGGGGCAAGCAGTGATGACCCGGTGATTGCGGCCTATATGGCGGTCAATGACCAGATGCATCGCGACATGAATATCGCATTCTCGGGCGATGCAGATGCCGATTTCGTGCGCGGTATGATCCCGCATCATCAGGGTGCCATCGCCATGGCGAAAATCGTGCTGGAATTCGGCAGCGACCCCGAGATTCGCGCCTTGGCCGAAGAGGTGATCGCGGCGCAGGAAGCCGAGATCGCGATGATGCGCGGCTGGCTGGCCGAACGCGGGCTGGATTGACGGGCAGGGGGCGTGATATAGGCTGGTGCCCATGTCCACGCCGTCACTGATATCATGGGTCGAGCGGCATTTTTCGCTCGACCTGCCATTTTCGCGTTTCGCACGTAACATCGCGCTTCTAAGCCTTGCGGGGCTGGTGCCGACTTTGGCGCTTTATGTGGCGCTGTCGCCGGGGCTGTGGTCGATGTTGGCCAGCTTCGAGGATGCGCGAAGCCGCTTTCTGCGCCAAATCGCGACCAATGGCCTGCCGGTCGTGTTTGCCGTGAATGCGGTCAGCCTGATCCTGTTCGCGCGGATACGCGCGGCAAGGATCAGCTGGGCGCGTGCGCTGGCCTTCGATGTTCCCGCCCGGATCATTGTCTTTATTGGCCTGCATCTGGTGATCTACCCGGCTTCAGCGCTGGCGTTCGGGTCGTTCGGGGGCGATCCGGTGCAGGCGTTGCGCGTTGTCTTTCCGACATTGGCGCAATCGGCGGGGTTTGCGAATCTGTCCGGCGTCTATCTTTATGCGACGCTTGTCAGCGCCCTGCCGCTGCATATGGCGCTGCTCGACATGGCCGCGAAGGGACAAGGCAGGCGACAGCCTGGGCTGCCGATCCTGATCAGCGCTGCGCTGGTGATCTTTGCGGGGCAGGCGATGCTGTTGACAGCGGTGGCTGCGCTGATCAGCGCTGCGCTGTGAGGCGCCCTCAGATCGGGCGCCCCGCGCGGATATCGGCCACCGTGCGTTCGATCTCGCGCAGGCGTTCGGCATTGGGCGGGTGCGTGCCCAGAAACTGGTTGCCGGGGTCGGGGATGCGTCTGAACAGTTCCGCCCCGCGCAGCGGGTCATACCCCGCCCGCGCCGCAATCAGCGCACCGATACGGTCGGCTTCCAGCTCGAACGGCTTGGCATAGCGGCGCGCGCCGACTGTTGCTGTCACATTCATGATTTCCCGCGCGGTTCCTTCATCCGCGCCCAGCAGCGCTGCGGCAATGCCACCCACCAGCGCACCGGTGCGGGCCTCGCGCTGGATGCGGGGCAGGTGATCGGCGATGTGATGCGCGGCTTCATGGCCGAAGATCAGCGCGATTTCATCATGGCTGCGCAGATCATCGATCAGCGCTTCGGTGAAGGCGATGATCGGGCGGCCGCGCTCATCGCGGCTGTGAAAGGCGTTGGGGGGCTGGCCGGGGCGGTCATCCAGAATGACGATGAAATTGCAATCCAGATGCGGGCTGCGTTCGCGGCAGATCTGCGTGGCAACCGGGCGCATTCGCTGCGCGACCGCCGCGAAATCGGCGCGGGTCGTGGCCGGGGTTTGCGGGCCGGGGGCGGGTGCAGGGGCCGGCGCCACAGGTGCGGCCATCTGGCAGGCCGCCAGGGCGAGGGCCGCCAGCAGCAGCAATGTCTTGTGAAGTGCAGCGAGTGGTTTCATGGGCGCGCCGTCAGCTATGATCCAGCGGATCTAGCGCCCCGCGCCGCGCCGGGCAATCCACAAGCCTGTCAGGTGATCGCGTTGATCTGTCGCGACACGAAAAAGGGGGCGCATCCGCCCCCTTGATCTGGTTTTCCCAATCCGCCCGGATCAGGCCAGCGACTTGTTCAGATACTCGTCAACCTTTTCCAGGAAGCCCATCGTCGTCAGCCATTTCTGGTCGGGGCCGACCAGAAGCGCCAGATCCTTGGTCATGAAGCCGTCTTCCACGCACTGGACAGTAACTTTTTCCAGTGTCTCGGCAAAGGTCTTGAGCTGCTCATTGCCGTCAAGCTTGGCGCGGTGCTTCAGCCCGCCGGTCCAGGCAAAGATAGAGGCGATGGAGTTGGTGCTTGTCTCCTTGCCCGCCTGATGCTGGCGATAATGGCGCGTCACGGTGCCATGCGCCGCCTCTGCCTCGACGATCTGGCCATCCGGTGTCATCAACTGGCTGGTCATCAGGCCAAGGCTACCAAAGCCCTGCGCGACCGTGTCGGATTGCACATCGCCATCGTAATTCTTGCACGCCCAGACATAGCCGCCCGACCATTTCATCGCACAGGCGACCATATCGTCGATCAGGCGGTGTTCATAGGTGATCCCGGCGGCCTTGAACTGCTCTTCGAATTCTTCCTCATAGATCTTCTGGAACAGATCCTTGAAGCGCCCGTCATAGGCTTTCAGGATCGTGTTCTTGGTCGACAGATAGACCGGCCAACCGCGCGACAGGCCGTAATTCATGGACGCGCGCGCGAAATCGATGATCGACTGGTCAAGGTTGTACATCGCCATCGTCACACCTGCGCCGGGGGCGTCGAAGACTTCTTTTTCGATTACTTCGCCATCTTCGCCGACAAATTTGATCGTCAGCTTGCCCTTGCCGGGGAAACGGAAATCCGTGGCGCGATACTGGTCGCCAAATGCGTGACGGCCAACCACGATGGGCTGGGTCCAGCCGGGAACCAGCCGCGGCACATTGCGGCAGATGATCGGCTCGCGGAAGATCACCCCACCCAGAATGTTGCGGATGGTGCCGTTGGGCGAACGATACATGCGCTTGAGGCCGAATTCCGCGACACGGTCCTCGTCGGGGGTGATGGTCGCGCATTTCACGCCGACGCCATATTGCTTGATCGCGTTGGCGGCATCGACCGTGATCTGATCATCGGTGCGGTCACGCTCTTCAATGCCCAGATCGTAATATTTCAGATCAATGTCCAGATAGGGCAGGATCAGCTTCTTCTTGATGAAGTCCCAGATGATGCGGGTCATTTCGTCGCCGTCGAGTTCGACGACCGGGTTGTCTACCTTGATCTTGCTCATGCGAGGATCCTTTGCCTTGGGTGAGTCGATTGCCGCTCTCTTAGCGCATTCATGCGGCGATGCAAAGCGCTGTATGCCATTGTATACGGAATAATTCCGCAATCATGCCGGGGTCGGCCAGGGTGGTCAGACCGTGCTTAGCGTGTGGTTTCGGTCAGGCGGCGGGTCACGTAATCGGTGACATGGCGCAGCATGGGCTGCATATGCGCCTCTTCATCCTTGAAAAAGTGATCGGCACCCGAAATTTCCTGATGCGTGATGGTGATCCCGCGCTGCTCCTGCAACTTGCCGACAAGGATTTGCGTGTCGCGCGGCGGAGCCACGCGGTCGGCATCGCCATTGATGACCAGCCCCGAGGCCGGGCAGGGCGCCAGAAAGCTGAAATCATAGAGATTCGCCGGGGGGGCCACCGACACAAAACCGGTGATGTCGGGCCGCCGCATCAGCAACTGCATGCCGATCCACGCCCCGAAACTGAACCCCGCTACCCAGCAATGGCGCGGGTTCTGCGCCATCGACTGGACATAATCCAGCGCGGCGGCGGCATCGGCCAGTTCGCCCACGCCCTGATCATATTCACCCTGCGACCGGCCCACGCCGCGAAAGTTGAAGCGCAGCACCGAAAACCCCATGCCATGAAAGGCATAGTGCAGGTTATAGACCACACGGTTGTTCATCGTACCGCCAAATTGCGGGTGCGGGTGCAGCACAATGGCGATCGGGGCATCGCGATTGGGTTGCGGGTGATAACGGCCTTCCAGGCGGCCTTCGGGGCCGGCGAAAATGATTTCTGGCATCGGGGATTACCTGTGACAGGGGGGCAAGTTCATCGGGGCGGAGGCGCGGGCACAGTGCAAATCAAGGCATGGCGGCGACATCTGCATCAATTCTTGACTCATTTCATCGGAGTAGTTAGAGGAATTCTAACTTACTGGGTGGTGGCGCGCCGAAAAGCGACATAGCGGGTGACAGCTGGCCTGTGCCCATTCTGGCCGCGACCCACACGATTTAGGGGTGCACATTGCCCGCGTCAACCTTTAAGCTGCGCAGGCGGCGGGACGCGCGCGGGCAGCAGCAGGACAGGGTCGCCATGAAGCTTTCCACCAAGGGCCGTTATGCGATGGTTGCACTGGTCGATTTGGCGCTGGCCGCGCCGGGCGTTCTGGTGTCGCTCAACGAGATATCGGCCAGACAGCATGTCTCGCTCGCCTATCTGGAGCAGCTGTTCGTCAAGCTGCGCCGGGCCGGGCTGGTCGAGTCGGTGCGCGGGCCGGGTGGCGGGTATCGGCTGGCGCGACCGCCCGAAACCATTCGCGTGTCGCAAGTGCTGGAAGCGGTAGAGGAGACCGTCAGCGCCCTTCACAAGGGGGCAGGCGTGTCTGGCGGGGTGTCGGGTTCACGCGCGCAATCGCTGAGCAACCGGCTGTGGGAAGGGTTGTCGGCGCATGTCTATGTGTTCCTGCACCAGACGCGGCTGTCGGATGTGGTGGATAACAGCCTGACCCCCTGTCCGGCGGTTCCGGGCCTGTTCGAGGTGGTCGATGAATGAAGGGGGCTTTGCCCCCGCCGCCTGACGGCGACTCCCCCAGGATATTTTTGCAAGGATGAAATGATATCGTGACGCGCCCAAGGGTCTATCTGGATCACAATGCCACGACGCCCCTGCGCTCAGAGGCGCGTGCGGCGATGATTGCCGCGATGGATGTGGTGGGCAACCCATCTTCGGTGCATGCCGAAGGGCGGGCCGCGCGGGCGCTGATCGAGCGCGCGCGCGCACAGGTTGCGGCGGCGCTTGGGGCGGAAGGGGGCGATATCGTGTTCACCTCTGGCGCGACCGAGGCGGCGGCGCTGGCGCTGGCCGGGCGCGGGCTGGCCGGGGCGGCGATTGAACATGATGCAGTTCGGGCCTGGGCCGATGACAGCCTGGAGGTGGATGCGCAGGGGCGGGTTGCGGTTTCTGATCCGGCCCGCGCAACGCTGCAACTGGCCAATTCCGAAACCGGGATCGTACAGGAACTGCCCCGAGGGCTGGCGGTCAGCGATCTGACGCAGGGTTTTGGCAAGCTGCCCTTCGCCTTCAACTGGCTGGGGGTGGAGATGGGCCTTGTTTCGGCGCATAAGCTGGGCGGGCCGAAAGGGGTGGGCGCGCTGGTGCTGCGCCGTGGCACCGAGCTGGCCGCGCAATTGCGCGGGGGCGGGCAGGAAATGGGCCGTCGCGCAGGCACCGAAAACATCATCGGCATTGCCGGTTTCGGCGCGGCGGCCGAAGCGGCGGCAAAGGATCTTGCCGATGGGGTGTGGGAAGGTGTATCTGTAATTAGAAATATTCTAGAGCAGGCACTGGACGCCGAAACCACCAAGACTATTTTAGTCGGGAAAGGCGCGGCACGGTTGCCCAACACGTTGTGTCTGGCGACACCGGGCTGGAAAGGAGAGACGCAGGTGATGCAGATGGATCTGGCGGGTTTTGCCATTTCGGCGGGGTCGGCCTGTTCGTCGGGCAAGCTGCGCGCCTCTGCGGTGTTGCGGGCGATGGGGTATGATGCGGCCACGGCACTGGGCGCGATCCGCGTCTCTTTGGGGCCAGAGGTCACGCAGGATCAGGCGTTGCGTTTCGCCGAGGCCTGGTTGAAGGAATATCGCCGCTTCGCTGCGCGCGCGGCATAAGGATGACAACAGCCCATTCGCGTGGTCTGTGACATGATGAGGGGAAAGACATGGCGGCTTTGGATGATGGCCAGTTGCGCGAGGGCGTAGACCGCGAAACCGTGGAAACGGTGCAGTCGATGGGCGGTGCCTACAAGCATGGCTGGGAAACCGAAATCGAGATGGATTTCGCGCCCAAAGGCTTGAACGAAGACATTGTGCGCCTGATTTCCGAAAAGAACAACGAACCCGAATGGTTGCTGGACTGGCGGCTGACGGCCTATCGCCGCTGGCTGACTATGGAATCGCCCGACTGGGCACTGCTGAAGATCCCTGAAATCGACTATCAGGAGCAATATTACTACGCCAAACCCAAATCCATGACCGAGAAGCCCAAAAGCCTGGATGAGGTCGATCCCAAGCTTCTGGAAACCTATGCCAAGCTGGGTATCCCGCTGAAGGAACAAGCCATTCTGGCCGGGGTCGAGGGCGCGGATGAAGGGCGCAAGGTGGCCGTTGATGCGGTGTTCGATTCGGTCTCGCTCGGCACCACCTTCAAGAAGGAACTGGCCGAGGCGGGCGTAATCTTCTGCTCGATCTCGGAAGCAGTGCAGGAGCATCCAGATCTGGTGAAGAAATATCTCGGCTCGGTGGTGCCGCAGAATGACAATTATTTCGCCGCGTTGAATTCGGCGGTGTTTTCCGATGGCAGCTTTGTCTATATCCCGGCGGGCGTGAAATGCCCGATGGAGCTGTCGACCTATTTCCGCATCAATGCCGAAAACACCGGCCAGTTCGAGCGCACGCTGATCATTGCCGAAAAAGGCAGCTATGTCAGCTATCTGGAAGGCTGCACTGCGCCCAAGCGCGACACTGCGCAGCTGCATGCGGCAGTGGTGGAAATCGTCGTTCTGGAAGAGGCCGAGGTGAAATACTCGACCGTGCAGAACTGGTTCCCCGGCGATGAGGATGGCAAGGGCGGGATCTATAATTTCGTCACCAAGCGTGCCGATTGCCGCGAAGACCGCGCGAAAGTCATGTGGACGCAGGTGGAAACCGGCAGCGCGATTACCTGGAAATACCCCTCCTGCATCCTGCGCGGGGATGAGGCGCAGGGCGAGTTCTATTCCATCGCCATCGCCAATAACTGGCAGCAGGCCGATACCGGCACCAAG
This sequence comes from Paracoccaceae bacterium, assembly GCA_020832655.1. Taxonomy (GTDB): domain Bacteria; phylum Pseudomonadota; class Alphaproteobacteria; order Rhodobacterales; family Rhodobacteraceae; genus Roseinatronobacter. Next base: position 7,939 of record JAFIEF010000036.1, on the reverse strand, counting down.
ATGGTGCATCTGGGCAGGAACACCCGCTCGCGGATTGTCTCGAAGGGCATCAGCGCAGGGCAGGCGCAGAACACCTATCGCGGGCTGGTCTCGATGCACCCGAAAGCGCGCGACAGCCGCAACTATACCCAATGCGACAGCCTGCTGATCGGCGACAAATGCGGCGCGCATACGGTGCCCTATATCGAGGTGCGCAATGCCTCATCCCGCGTCGAGCATGAGGCCACGACCAGCAAGGTTGATGATGACCAGCTTTTCTATTGCCGAAGCCGCGGCATGGATGAGGAAGAGGCGGTGGCGCTGGTGGTCAATGGCTTCTGCAAGGAAGTGTTGCAGGAATTGCCGATGGAATTCGCGATGGAAGCTCAGGCGCTGGTCGCGATTTCGCTGGAAGGGTCGGTGGGGTGATGACCGGGCTGACAAACACGCTCTGGGACGATATCCGGCGCGGGCTTGACGCGCCGGTGCGGCTGCTGGTGATTGGCATGCTTGCCGCGTTTGTCATTTCGCTGCCGCTGACTGTGGCGCTGAACCTGATCGGCTCGGTGCCCGCGACCCTTATCTACATGCTGACAGGCGCGGTGCATGCGCTGGCCACCTTTGGTGTGGCCGGGCGGCAGTTGCGCAAGGAAGGTTGAAACTTTGTCATTCTGCGGCCGGGGCCGCAAACCAAAAACGGGAACGCAAGAACATGCTGAACATCGAAAACCTGCACGCCGAACTGGAAGATGATGCCGAGGTGAAGATCCTCAAAGGCGTGTCGCTGACGGTCAACCCGGGCGAAGTCCATGCGATCATGGGGCCGAACGGCTCGGGGAAATCGACGCTGTCTTATGTGCTGTCGGGCCGTGACGGCTATGAAGTCACCGAAGGCAGCGCCACGCTGGATGGGGCCGACCTGCTGGAGATGGAACCCGAGGAACGCGCGGCGGCGGGCCTGTTTCTGGCGTTTCAATACCCGGTCGAAATTCCCGGTGTCGGCAACATGACCTTCCTGCGCACGGCAGTGAACGCGCAGCGCAAGGCGCGCGGGCAGGAGGAGCTTTCGGCGGGTGAATTCCTGAAGATCATCCGCGCCAAGGCCAAGGAATTGCAGATCGATGCCGATATGCTGAAACGCCCGGTCAATGTGGGCTTTTCGGGCGGCGAGAAGAAGCGCAACGAAATCCTGCAAATGGCGATGCTGGAACCGAAGATGTGCATCCTTGATGAAACCGATTCGGGGCTGGATGTCGATGCCATGAAGCTGGTGGCCGATGGCGTGAACGCGCTGCGCGATGCGGGCCGGTCGTTTCTGGTCATCACCCATTACCAGCGCCTGCTGAACCATATCAAACCCGATGTGGTGCATATCATGTCCGAAGGCCGCATCATCAAGACCGGCGGTCCCGAACTGGCGCTGGAGGTAGAGGAAAACGGCTATGGCGACCTGCTGGCGGAGGCTGGCGCATGATGCCGCGTGCGAAACTCAAGGCCCAGAAGATTGACGCCGCCGAGGCCCGCCTTGCACCCCTGATCCTGCCCAAGGGCGGGGCGTGGATCACGGCGGCGCGCAAGGATGCGCAGGCACGGCTGTTGCAGATGGGGTTGCCCAGCAAGCGCGATGAATACTGGAAATACACCGACCCGCGCCGTCTGATCGCCGATCAGGCCGAAGCGGGCGCGCTGCATGATACGGGCGGTGAAACCCCTGTTTTTGACTGTATCGACCGGGTGAAGCTGGTCTTTGTCGATGGCGTGTTTGATGCCGCCGCGTCAGATGCGCCGGAACTTGCAGGGGTCGAGATCTGTCAGTTGGCGCAGGCCGCGCAGTCGGATTTGCATTGGGCGCGCGACCTTTACGGCAAGCTTGAAGCGCGCGGGCAGGCGCCGGTCGAACGCTCGCTGGCCAGCTTCAACACCGCCTATGCCACCCAAGGTGTGCTGATCCGCGCCACGGGCAAGGCGGAAAAGCCCGTCTCGCTGATCTACACGCGCAGCGCGGAAAACGCGGATGCGATGCTGCATCATGTCATCCGCGTCGAGGCCGGGGCGGAGTTGACCTTGCTGGAAAACGGCCCTTGTGCCGCGCGCTTCAATCAGGTGATCGAGGCCGATATCGCGGCAGGGGCCACGCTGCATCATGTGCGCGCGCAAGGGCGTGACCATGAACGCGCGGGAGCGGTGCATATCTTTGCCGCACTCGGGGCCGGGGCGCAGCTCAAATCCTTCACCCTGACCGCCAATGGCGCGCTGATCCGCAACGAGGCCGTGATCTGGCTTGATGGCGAGGATGGCTCTGCCCATATCGCGGGCGCCACTGTGGGCGACGGGGCGTTTCACCATGACGACACCGTGTTCATCACCCATGCCGCGCCGCGCTGTGAAAGCCGTCAGGTGTTCAAGAAGGTGCTGCGCCACGGCGCTGTGGGCGTGTTTCAGGGCAAGATCCTTGTTGAACAACCCGCGCAACTGACCGATGGCTACCAGATCAGCCAGTCGCTTCTGCTGGATGAAAACGCGCAGTTTCTGGCCAAGCCTGAACTGGAAATCTATGCCGATGACGTGAAATGCAGTCATGGCTCGACCTCGGGCGAGATTGACCCGTCGCAGCTTTTCTATCTGCGCGCGCGCGGGGTGTCCGAAGATGACGCGAAACTGCTGCTGGTGCTGGCCTTTCTGGCCGAGGCGCTGGAGGAAATCGGTGATCCGGCTTTGGCCGAAGATCTGCGCAGCCGGCTGGAAGGCTGGCTGAAACGGCACAGCTAGAAGGCATGGCCGCGCGCGATATGCGGCGTTGCGCCCCTTGTGGTGCAGCCCGCCCTTGCGCTATCGGGGCATCGGCTTACAGTCTTAGGGAAAGGCAGCGCCCATGTCGCTGACGCTGAACATCCTGCGCAGCTATCGCCGCCCGCGCGCGGTGGTGCGGGGCCTTGCGCTGGGCGGGCTGCGCGAGCCGCAATTGCTGTTTTTCAATGCGCTGGCCTGCGGGCTGATTTTTGTTGCGCAATGGCCGGGGCTGTCGCGCGCGGCCACGCTGGACCCGTCGATCACGCTGGAACAACGCATGGGGGGCGCGCTTTTCGGGGTGATGTTCCTGCTGCCCCTGCTGCTTTACGGGGTTGCCGGGCTGCTGCAACTGGCGCTGAAGCTGGCCGGGCGGCCCGTGCCGGGTATCTGGGCGCGGCTGGCGCTGTTCTGGTCGCTGCTGGCAGTAACCCCGCTGATGCTGATGCAGGGGGGGATTGCCGCACTTCTGGGGCAGACTGCGGCAGCGCAGATGTTCGGGTTTGTTGTGACCGGCGTCTTCCTCTACATACTGGTGCAATCGCTTCGCGAGGTTGCGCTGCTGGCGCGCGGCGGGGCTGATGCCACAGAATGATCCGATCAATAAGGGACCGCACGTCATGCAGTTGAACCTTGCCACGGCCAGCAGAATGGTGCGCGACACGCTGACCGATCCGCGCGACATGGCGGCACGTCTGCTGGCGCTGAATGTACCCGGTGATGCGCGCTGGCTGGGTTTTGTTATCGTGGTGGTGCTCAGCGTGCTGATGGGCCATGCCTCGGTCCTGCTGATGGGGGATGAAGGGTTTCAGGGCGGTCTTCTGTTCATGGCAATGTTCCAGACCTCGATCCTTCTGGGCATGATCGTGGCGGTTCAGGGAATTGGCCGGGCGCTGGGGGGCGGCGGCACATTTCCCGATACGCTGCTGCTGATTTCATGGCTGCAATTTGTGATGCTGGTGTTCCAGCTTGCGCAGATCATCGCGCTGGCGATCATCCCGCCACTGTTTGGCATGATCACCTTGCTGGCGCTGGGTTTCTTCATCTGGATGCTGGCAAATTTCATTATGGCGCTGCATGGCTTTTCGTCGCTGATGAAGGTCATTGCCGGGATCATCTTTTCGTTCTTTGGCGTGGCGTTCGTGCTGGCGCTGTTTCTGGGGCTGATGGGGGTCGGGGTCTGAGATGCTGGATGTTGATGCGATCCGCGCGGATTTCCCGATCCTGTCGCGGCAGGTGAATGGCAAGCCGCTGGTCTATCTGGACAATGGCGCGTCCGCGCAAAAGCCGCGCGCGGTGATTGACGCCGTGACCCGCGCCTATGCCGAGGAATACTCGAACGTCCATCGCGGGCTGCATTACCTGTCCAATCTGGCCACCGACAAATATGAAGCCGTGCGCGGCAAGTTGCAGCGCTTCCTGAATGCCGCCCATGAGGATGAGATCATCTACACCACCGGCACCACGCAGGGCATCAATCTGGTGTCCTATGGCTGGGCCATGCCGCGTTTTGAACCGGGCGACGAGATTGTCCTGTCGATCATGGAGCATCACGCCAATATCGTGCCCTGGCATTTCCTGCGCGAACGTCAGGGCGCGGTGATCCGCTGGGTGGATACTGCCGCCGATGGCAGCCTGGACCCGCACGCGGTGATCGATGCCATTGGACCGCGCACGAAGCTGGTCGCCATCACCCATATGTCGAATGTGCTGGGAACGGTGGTTGATGTCGCAGCGATCTGCGCGGGCGCGCGCGCGCAAGGCGTGCCGGTGCTGGTCGATGGTAGCCAGGCGGCGGTGCATATGCCGGTTGATGTGCAGGCGATTGGCTGCGATTTCTATGCCATCACCGGGCACAAGCTTTACGGCCCCTCGGCCTCTGGCGCGATCTATATCCGCCGCGACCGGCAGGCCGAAATGCGCCCCTTCATCGGCGGCGGCGACATGATCCGCGAAGTCACGCGCGACGGTGTTGTCTATAACGACCCGCCGCATAAATTCGAGGCCGGCACCCCCGGCATTGTCCAGCAGATCGGGCTGGGTGTGGCGATCGACTACATGACGGGTATCGGCATGGACAATATCGCCGCGCATGAAGCCGATCTGCGCGATTATGCTGCCAGCCGACTGGCCGGGCTGAACTGGCTGAATGTGCAGGGCACGGCGCCGGGCAAGGGCGCGATCTTCAGCTTCACCCTGCAAGGGGCGGCGCATGCGCATGACATCTCTACCGTGCTGGACAAGAAGGGCATCGCCGTGCGCGCAGGGCAGCATTGCGCCAACCCGCTGATGGATCATCTGGGCGTTTCAGCCACCTGCCGCGCGTCATTTGCGATGTATAATACCCGCGCAGAGGTTGACGCCCTGATCGACGGGCTAGAACTGTGCCATGATCTGTTTGCCTGAAAACACGGATTGCATCGCGCAGGCACCGCGCCTATAGAAACGGATAACGCACCCATAGCTCAGCTGGATAGAGCGCTGCCCTCCGAAGGCAGAGGTCGCAGGTTCGAATCCTGCTGGGTGCGCCAGTTTGCAGACTCCAGGATCCGCAGGGATGGGTAGCAGGCTGGCCCCTTGCGCGTCAGATCATGTCATCTTCGGGCAGGAAGCGCTGGGTCAGGACAATTTCCTGAAGCCGCATATGGCGCTGTGCGTTCTGCATGTGCTGGCTCAGAATTTGCCTGGCTGCCGCCCCGTCCCCGGCGCGCAGCGCGGCGACAAGGCGCTGCTGATAATCCAGCCCAGAGGACCACAATTCGGGGTTGGGCTGGGCATAGAGTTTGCGCGACACGGTGATATCGGCCAGCATGTTGGCGGTGAAACGGATCAGAAAGCGCAAGAGCGGGTTGCCCGACATTTCCGCCAGCAGCGCATGAAAACGCAGCGAGGCGACATGCTGTTCGCGTTCCTGTTCGGGGGTGCGGGCGGGTTCGGTATAGCTGCTGATCACCTGTTCCAGCGCGCCAAGCTGCGCGTCGGTCAGCTTGCCTGCCAGCGAGGCCGCGAGTTCAGGTTCCAGCGCCTTGCGGATTTGATAGATGTCATCAATCGTCAGATGCTGGAAATAGAAATAATTACCCAAAAGCGCGGTTGCGCGTGCTTCCGACACCTGGTGGATGAATACCCCGCCCCCCGGCCCGGTGCGCGACTTGACCAGACCTTGTGCTTCCAGAATGCGGATGGCTTCACGGATGGTGCCCTTGGCCATGCCGAAACGCGCGATCAACTCGCTTTCCGAGGGCAGGCGATCCCCCGGCCCCCAGCCATTTTCCACAACCCATGACTTGATCGCCTCGGCCACTTGCTGCGGGCGTGACAGGCGTTCAGGGGCTGAGCGGGTGGTGGCAGGCGGCAAACTGCTCTCCTTCAACGCTGCGAAGTTCCGGCACTGTTGCATGACACAGTTCCGATGCATAGGGGCATCGACCGGCAAATGCGCAACCTGGTGGCGGGTTCAGCGGGTCGGGCAATTCGCCCGATTGCGTCCCCCCCAGCGCGCGCCCCACAACCGGGGCCGAGTCTGCCAGCAGCTTGGTATAGGGATGGCGCGGCGCTGCAAAGACCTTTTCGGCCGGCCCCGTTTCCACCACCGAGCCGAAATACAGCACTGCAATGCGGTCGCTGACGGCCTCTACCACGGCCAGATCATGGCTGATGAACAGATAGGTCAGGTTGAACTCGGCCTTCAGATCGGCCAGCAGATTCAGCACCTGCGCCTGCACTGACACATCCAGCGCCGAGACAGGCTCGTCCAAAATCAGGATACGCGGGCTGGCGGCCAGGGCGCGCGCAATCCCGATGCGTTGCGCCTGCCCGCCGGAAAATTCATGCGGGTAGCGATCCAGAAATTCGGGGCGCAGATTCACGGCATCGAACAATTCGGCAATCCGCGCCTGCAATTCGCGCCCGCTCAGCCCAAGCAACTGGCGCAGCGGGGCTTCCATGATCTGGCGGATCGTCTTGCGTGGGTTCAGGCTGGAAACGGGATCCTGAAACACATACTGGATCAGCCGCCCGAAGGCCGCCGGGTCTGCGCGATCCAGCGCGCGGCCCTCGATCTCTATGCTGCCCGCGCTGGGTGGCTCCAACCCCACCAGCATCCGCGCCAATGTGGATTTGCCGCAGCCGGACTCGCCGACAATGCCCAGCGTTTCGCCTTGTTGCACATCCAGCGATACCGGATGCACGGCATGGACCTGCGCGCGCGGCGGGCCGATCAGTCGCTTGCCGATATGATAGGTCTTGGACAGATCGGTGGTTTTCAGCGCAAGGGTCATGGCGCGACCTCCGGGAAGATACAGCGCACCTTGCGGGCCTGGCCCGTCAACTCGATCTCGCCCGCGCGGCAGGCGGATTGCGCCTTGTCGCAGCGCGGCGCAAAGGCGCAGCCTTCGGGCAGTTGATCCACCGCAGGCGGCAGGCCGGGGATGGCGGCCAGTATCCGCTGCCCGCCCCCCAGTTCGGGCACGCAGGCAATCAGTCGGCGCGTATAGGGATGGGCAGGCGCGGCCAGCACGTCGGCGGTTGGCCCGGTCTCGACAATGCGCCCGCCATACATCACCGCCAAGCGGTCGCAAAGCTGACCAACCACGCCGAAATCATGGGTGATGAACAGGATCGCCAGCCCCCGTTCGCGCCGCAGCTCCGACAGCAGCGCGAGGATCTGCGCCTGCACGGTCACATCCAGCGCTGTGGTGGGTTCATCGGCGATGATGATATCGGGGTCATTGGCCAGCGCCATCGCGATGCCCACACGCTGGCGCATGCCGCCGGACAGTTCATGCGGATAGGCGTTGATGCGCGCGGCCGCATTTGGGATGCGCACATCCTCCAGCAGTTTCACTGCGCGGTTGCGGGCTTCTGCATGGCTGACGGGTTCATGCACGCGGATCGCCTCGATCAACTGATCGCCGATGCGGTAAAGCGGGTGCAGGGTCGAAAGCGGATCCTGAAAGATATAGGCCACGCGACGCCCGCGCAGGCTGCGCAGCAATTCATAGGGCGCACCGATCAGGTCTTTCCCTTCCAGCCGCACCGCGCCGCCGGTAATGACACCGGGGGGCGAGGCCACCAGCCCCATCACCGACAGCGCGGTGACCGATTTGCCCGAACCGCTCTCGCCGATCAGCCCCAGACATTCGCCGGGTTTCAGATCAAGCGAGACCTTGTT
>JAFIEF010000101.1 GCA_020832655.1 Paracoccaceae bacterium | reverse complement strand
TGCGGATATTGGCGAAGGTGCCGCGCATCATCACCTCGTGATTGCCGCGCCGCGACCCGTAAGAGTTGAATTCACGCACCGGCACCTGGCGTTCCTCAAGATAGCGGCCCGCAGGGGTGGTCTGCTTGAAACTGCCCGCAGGGCTGATGTGGTCGGTGGTGATCATATCGCCCAGCAATGCCAGCACGCGCGCGCCTGTGATGTTGCTGATCGTGCCCGGTTCCCTGGCCATGCCCTGGAAATAGGGCGGATTCTGGATGTAGGTCGACGATGCGGGCCAGTCATAGGTTTCGGCCTCGGGCACCTTGACGCCGCGCCATTTCTCGTCGCCCTTGAAGACATCGGCGTATTTCGACCGGAACGCTTCTCGGGTGACGGTGGCTTCGACCAGATCGGCGATTTCCTTCTGCGTGGGCCAGATGTCTTTCAGATAGACATCCTTGCCATCGGGGGTTTGCGCGATCGGGTCTTTGCTGATGTCGATATTCATGTCACCGGCCAGCGCATAGGCCACGACCAGTGGCGGGCTGGCCAGATAATTCGCGCGCACATCGGGGCTGATGCGGCCTTCGAAGTTGCGGTTGCCCGACAGCACCGAGGTGGCGATCAGATCATTTTCATTGATTGCCTTGGAGATTTCTTCCTGAAGCGGCCCAGAATTGCCGATGCAGGTGGTGCAGCCATAGCCCACCAGGTTGAAGCCAATGGCGTCGAGATCCTCTTGCAGATCGGCCGCTTCCAGATAGGCCGACACGACCTGAGACCCAGGCGCCAGCGAGGTCTTGACCCAGGGTTTGCGGGTCAGTCCCAGCGCGCGGGCCTTGCGCGCCACCAGCCCGGCCCCGATCATCACATAGGGGTTAGAGGTGTTGGTGCAGGACGTGATCGAGGCAATCACCACAGAGCCGTCGCGCAGGCTGTAATCCTCGCCTTCGACCTGCGCTGATTTGCGCGGATCGGCTGCGGGGGTCGGGGCCGGGCCTTCGGCGGCCATATCGGCGGCCTCGGCATCAGCGGCCGTGCCGCGATATTCCTTGACCACTTTCAGGAAGTTCTGTGCCGCCTGATCCAGCGGGGTGTGGTCTTGCGGGCGTTTGGGGCCGGAAATCGCGGGTACGACCGTGCCCATATCCAGTTCCAGCGTGTCGGTATAGATCGGCGCATAATCCGGGCCGCGCCAGAAGCCGTTTTCCTTGGCATAGGCTTCGACCAGCGCAATACGGTCTTCGTCACGCCCGGTCTGGCGCAGATAGCGCAGGGTTTCGTCATCGATCGGGAAGAAGCCGCAGGTCGCGCCATATTCGGGCGCCATATTGGCAATGGTGGCGCGATCCGCCAGCGGCAGCTTGTCCAGCCCCGGCCCGTAGAATTCCACGAATTTGCCGACAACCCCCTTGGCGCGCAGCATCTGCACGACTTTCAGCACAAGGTCGGTGCCGGTCGTGCCTTCGACCATCTCGCCGGTCAGTTTGAAGCCGATGACTTCGGGGATCAGCATCGAAACGGGCTGGCCCAGCATCGCCGCCTCGGCCTCGATCCCGCCGACACCCCAGCCCAGCACGGCCATGCCATTGACCATTGTGGTATGGCTGTCGGTGCCCACCAGCGTGTCAGGGTAGGCGACGGTTTCGCCATTCTGATCCTCATCCGTCCAGACAGTCTGGGCCAGATATTCCAGATTGACCTGATGGCAGATGCCGGTGCCCGGCGGCACCACGCGGAAATTGTTGAACGCGCCCTGACCCCATTTCAGGAAGGTGTAGCGTTCCATGTTGCGTTCATATTCGCGGTCCACATTCATCTGGAATGCGCGCGGATTGCCAAATTCGTCGATCATGACCGAATGGTCGATGACCAGATCAACGGGGTTCAGCGGGTTGATTTTCTGGGCGTCGCCGCCAAGTGCCTTGATGCCGTCGCGCATCGCGGCCAGATCAACCACCGCCGGAACGCCGGTGAAGTCCTGCATCAGGACGCGGGCGGGGCGGTAGGCGATCTCGCGCGGGTTCTGGCCACCTTGTTTGCCCCAGTCGGAAAACGCCTTGATATCGTCGAGCGTGACCGTGTTGCCATCCTCGAACCGCAGCATGTTTTCCAGCACCACCTTCAGCGCGGCTGGAAGGTTTGCGAATGCGCCCAGCCCTGCGGCTTCGGCAGCGGGGATCGAATAATAGGCAATCGTCTTGCCGCCTGCGCGAAGGGTCTTGCGCACGCCGGCGCTGTCTTGTCCAACGATAATGGTCATGAAGTGGCCTCCCTTTAGGGGTTGAAGGGTCTTGCTGGGTTGCATTTGCCCTATTCGACAGAGTCGTTCAAGTCGGAAAACCCGATTTTGTATACCGTTGTGCACAAAAAAATGCAGAAGGGCTGAAATCCGCGACTGTGACAGGCCGGTTTCACCTCTGTGTCCTCTCAAAACCTTGATTGGCCAGCCTTGGCGTGGGGCGGTAGAGCATTCAGACACAACGAACCGGGGTCAACGGATAGGGGCGGAACATGCGCATGGGGGGAAGCCTTGGAATTGTCATCTCTTGCGCGCTGATCGCAACTGCCAATGCCGCCACGGCCCAGACCTCGCCGGTGGTGGTAGAGCTGTTCACCTCGCAAGGCTGCGCGGCATGTCCCCCCGCCGACAAGGTTGTCGAACAGCTTGCCGGCCGTGATGATGTCATCGCGCTGGCACTGCATGTGGATTACTGGGATTATATCGGTTGGGCGGACAGTTTCGGTCAAAGCCAGTTCAGCGCGCGCCAGAAGAACTATGCGCGCAATAACGGGCGCGCCTCTATCTACACGCCGCAGATGATCATTGGCGGCCTGGACGAGGTGCAGGGTTCGGCGGTGATGCGTGTCATGAACCTGATTCAGGATCATCGTGCCAAAAGCAGCGCATCGCCCGTGCATGTCACCTTGACGCCAGATGGCGATGGCAAGGTGATGGTGCGGGCAGAATCTGCCGATGCCTTGCCGCGCGCCGCCGATGTGCAAGTGGTGCGCTACAAGGACGCCGCAACCGTTTCGATTTCCGGCGGGGAAAACGCCGGTCGGCAGATCACCTATCACAACATCGTCACGGCATGGGACATCATTGCCCAATGGGACGGGCTGGCCCCGTTCCAACAGCTGGTCTCTTCCGGCGGTGACGCGCCGCTTGTGGTCATCATACAGGAACAGGGGCAGGGCGCGATCCTTGCCGCCGCGCGGCATCGCTAAGGCGTAGGCTCGTCGCCCTGCGGGGCGGTTGTGTTAAAGCGTCTCGGCTTTTCGTTGAATCGCCTTCAATGCCTTAACCTTTTGTTTTGTCGCAATTT
>JAFIEF010000003.1 GCA_020832655.1 Paracoccaceae bacterium | reverse complement strand
TCCTCAACCGCGTGCAGGAAGGCGAGGAAGCCCCGCGCACGCTGATCCATTTCGATATCGGCGAGCAGGTCAAGGTGACCGATGGGCCGTTCGAAGGCTTTTCGGGCGTGGTCGAGGAAGTTGATGAAGGTGCCAGCCGCCTGAAGGTCATGGTATCGATTTTCGGCCGGGCCACCCCGGTCGATCTGGAATTCACGCAGGTCTCGAAGGAAATCTGACGTGAATGCACCCGTGGAAGGCCGCCAGACGCATCTGATCCGGCCGCACCACTAAACCGCAATCAGCCCGGCGCTTGCGTGCGCATGGGCGAGGTGAAAGAAGGAGAGGCCAGATGGCCAAGAAAGTCGTTGGGCAGCTTAAGCTGCAAATCCCGGCGGGCAAGGCGAACCCGTCCCCCCCTGTTGGCCCCGCATTGGGTCAGCGCGGGTTGAACATCATGATGTTCACCAAGGAATTCAACGCCCGTTCGGCGGATTTCGAACCCGGCGCGCCGATCCCGACACTGATTACCTATTATCAGGACAAGTCCTTCACGATGGAGCTGAAGACGCCGCCCGCGTCCTGGTATCTGAAGAAAGCCGCGGGCCTGAAGCCGCAAGGCAAGCGCAACCGCGCCAAAGGCTCGGAAATGCCGGGTCGTCAGACCGCAGGCAGCGTGACCACCAAGCAGGTGCGCGAGATCGCCGAGGCGAAGATGAAAGACCTCAACGCCAACACGGTCGAGGATGCGATGCAGATCATCGCAGGTTCGGCGCGTTCCATCGGCATCGAAGTGAAAGGCTAAGGTCATGGCAAAACTTGCAAAACGTTTGAAAGCCGCGCGCGAAGCCTTTGCCGGCAAGGAAAACCTGTCGGTTGAAGATGCGGTGGCGCTGATCAAGGCGAATGCCTCGGCCAAATTCGATGAATCGGTCGAGATCGCGATGAATCTGGGCGTTGACCCGCGTCATGCCGACCAGATGGTGCGCGGTGTCGTCACCCTGCCCAATGGCACTGGCAAGACTATACGCGTCGCCGTTTTCGCGCGCGGTCCCAAGGCTGATGAGGCCAAGGCTGCGGGTGCCGATATTGTCGGCGCCGAGGATCTGATGGAAACCATCCAGTCAGGCAAGATCGAGTTTGATCGCTGCATCGCCACCCCCGACATGATGCCCATTGTCGGGCGTCTGGGCAAAATCCTTGGCCCGCGCAACCTGATGCCGAACCCGAAAGTCGGCACGGTGACGATGGATGTTGCGCAGGCTGTCGAAAGCGCCAAGGGCGGGCAGGTCCAGTTCAAGGTGGAAAAGGCGGGCGTGGTCCATGCCGGGATCGGCAAGGTGTCCTTCGACGCGGAAAAACTGGCGCAGAATGTCCGCGCCTTCGTCGATGCCGTGGCCAAGGCCAGGCCCGCGGGGGCGAAGGGTGCCTATATGAAGAAGGTCTCGCTGTCCTCGACCATGGGTCCGGGCGTGTCGGTTGATGTGACCAGCGCAACCCAAGGGTAAGGCACTGTTTCCAAATTGAAAAAGGGCGGCCAGAAGGCCGCCCTTTTGTTGTTATGGCATAGGGGAAGGGGCTTTGCCCCTCACCGCTCCCGAAACAGGTTTCGGGAGCGGTTTCACCCCGAGTATTTTTTGGCAAGCTGAAGCTACCAGCGTTTCAGTGCGGCTTCGTCGTCATCCTTTGCCGCGACCCATTCGCTGCCTGTGGCGCTGCTTTCCTTTTTCCAGAAGGGCGCGCGGGATTTCAGATAATCCATCAGGAAATCGGCGGCGGCGAAGGCGTCGGCGCGGTGACGTGCGGCAGTGGCCACCATCATGATGCGTTCGCCGGGGCGCAGCGGGCCGTAGCGGTGGATGATCAGGCAGTCGTGCAAATTCCAGCGCCGGGTGGCGGTCTGTGCCATGCCGGCCAGCGCTTTCTCGGTCATGCCGGGGTAATGCTCGATCTCCATCCGGTGCAGCGCCTGGCCGTCTGTGTCGCGCACGATGCCGCAGAAGGTGACGACCGCGCCGGTATCGCCCCGCACGGCGGCGAAGCGGTCGCATTCCGCGCCAAAATCGAACGGCGCTTGCTGAACGCGGATATCCATGCCTCAGCCGCCGGTCATGGGCGGGAAGAACGCGATTTCGCGTGCGCCCTCAATCGCTGTGTCGAAATCGCAGAGATCCTGATCGACCGCCACGCGCACTGCATCGAGATCGGAAAAGGCCAGCGCATAGCGGTCGTCGCGCGCCTTAAGCTCGGCCACCAGCTCGGCCACAGTGCGGGCCGAGGTATCGAGCGTTTCACGCGGCACGCCAATGCGTTCGCGCAGCCAGGCGAAATAGAGCACATCGAGTTTCATTCCGTGTCATCCTTCAGAAAGGGCATGGATTTGCGCAGATAATCCCAACCCGAAATCAGCGTCAGAATCGCCGCCAGCCAGATCAGCCCCAGCCCGATATTCCAGAACAGGTTGCCGCTGTATTTGGCCAGGTCAATGACATTGACATCGGTGGTGCCGATATCCGACAGCGCGGCGATGAGTTCGAAATCCTGCCGCGCGGCGGCGGTTTCGCGCACATATTCCAGCCCCATCGCCAGAAACAGCACCGCAAGCGCGGTCATCTGGGCAGTGGTTTTCCACTTTGCCAGTGGCGTGACCTTCAGCAGGCCCGCCTTGTCGCCCAGAAATTCGCGCAGGCCGGAAACGAAGACCTCGCGAAACAGGATCGCCGTGGCGGGCAGGATCAGCCAGGGATCCATGCCCGAATAGCCGGTGATGACCAGCAGCGCGATCACCACCATCGCCTTGTCGGCAATCGGGTCGAGCATGGCGCCAAGGCGGCTTTCCTGTTTCCAGGCGCGCGCCAGATAGCCATCGAAGAAATCGGTGATGGCCGCTGCCGCGAACAGCACAAGCGCGAACCAGTCGGCCCAGGGGCGGTGGAAATACAGGAACATCACCGCAACGCCGGGCGCGGCCAAGAGCCGCATGACGGTCAGGATATTGGGCAGGGTCCAGCGCATGCGGGTGTTTCCGGTTGGGGTTTCGATCTTTACCGACATCGGTCACATCCTGTAAGGGCGCGTCGGGAATTGCAAGCTGAAGCAGCGTCCGGGAAGCGGGGTCATAACTTTCCTGCGAGCCATCCGCCGATCAGATGATGTGCGATGGAGCCTTTGCGCGCGGGCGTCAGCGCCGGGTTCTGGCCGGACCACCCTTGTAGGATCTGCTCGCGGGTGAACCAGCCCGCATCTTCCAACTCTGCATCCAGCGTGATGCGCGTGTCGCGGGCCTTGGCGATGCAACCCAGCATCAGCGAGGACGGAAATGGCCAGGGCTGCGAGGCGACATAGCGGATATCGCGCAGGGTGACGCCGGTTTCCTCTGCCACTTCGCGGGCAACGGCGGCTTCAATGGTTTCGCCGGGTTCGACAAAACCGGCCAGCGCGGAATACATGCCTTTGGGCCAGTTGGGCGAGCGGCCCAGAAGCACGCGGTTGCGGTACTGAACCAGCATGATCACCACCGGGTCCGTGCGCGGAAAGTGATGCGCGCCGCAGCCGGGACACTGCCGTTCCCAACCGGCGGCGGCGATGTTGCTGGCCTGTCCGCAGGCGGCGCAAAAGCCATGCCGGTGATGCCAGTTGAAGATTGCGCGCGCGGTGGCGGCCAGCGCGGCCTCGGTCGTATTCAGCCCGGTCATATGCTGGCGCAGATCGGCAAAGACATGGCCCGGCTGCGCACCGGGATAGTGCTGGGTTGTGGTGTCGTTGAACATGGCCATCGCCGCGCGGTCCAGCGCATCGGGTTCCCAGCCGGAGATATCGGCGGCAAAGATCGCGCGGCCGTCATGCTTGCCCAGATACAGTATCGGGCGCGGGGCATCCTGCAGGCAGGGTGCGCTGGCATCAACCCAGCCAAGGCAGGCATGCGCATCGCTGATCGCAAATTGTGGTTTGCCCCGCCAAATGGGCAGGATCAGCGTGTCAGACCGCGCCAGCAGCGCACCCAGCGCCGCGCTGTCCTTGCGCAGTTCGGCGCTGCGCGCCTGCCATGCCCCGGCAAAGGCGAAATAAGTCGTCATCGGGCCTGCGCCTTTCATGCTTGGACCCTGCGGTGACAGCTTTGCAAGATTTCCGCAATCCCTTTACAGGCGCGATGGCAACCGGTAGTTGAATCCGTGTTTCGAGTCCGTGTTTGCATTTTGGCATCGCCTTGCTGCATTGTCACATTATGATCACAAATCGGTCCGGTTCGTTCCCAATTGCAGCAATAGAAGCCAGCACAGATGAGCAGCAGCACCAAAAAGGCTTCAATGGGACAAGAGAAGCTCAGCTTTGCGCCCGATCCCGCGATCAGAACCACTGTCGATCTTCGCATCATGGAGACGACGGATCTGCATGTGCATCTGCATCCCTATGACTATTATGCCGATTGCCCGAACCCCGATCTGGGGCTGGTGCGGCTGTCGGAACTGGTCGATCAGGCCCGCGGCGAGGCGCGCAACACGTTGCTGTTCGATAATGGGGATTTCCTTCAGGGCACGCCTGTGGGGGATTTCTTTGCCTATGATCGCGGATTTCGTGAAGGCGATGAACATCCGGTGATGGCCGCGATGAATGCGATGCGCTATGATGCGATCACGCTGGGCAATCATGAATTCAATTACGGGCTGGACTTCCTGATGAAGTCACTGGCGCAGGCCGAATTCCCGGTTGTGTCGGCCAATATCCTGACGGGTCTTGGGGCCGCCCCCCGGCAGGATCGCGCGCTGGTGCGCCCCTACAAGCTGTTGCGCCGTCATGTGGTTGACCGCGCCGGGCTGGCGCAGGAGATCTGCATCGGGGTGATCGGGGTCGCGCCGCCGCAGATCACCACATGGGAACGGATGCATCTTGGCGGCAAGGTGTTTACCCGCGACATGGTTGATGCGGTCGCGGCCTGGGTGCCGGAAATGCGCGAGGCGGGGGCCGATCTGGTCATCCTGCTGGCCCATGCTGGCATCGGCGCGCTGCGTCATAGTGACGGGATGGAAAATGCCGTGATCCCGCTGGCGCGGATCGAGGGGGTCGATCTGCTGCTGACCGGCCATATTCACCAGGTTTTTCCCTCGCGCGCCTTCGCCGATATTCCCGGTGTCGATGTCGAAAATGGCAGCATCTGCGGCAAACCGGCAATCATGAGCGGCTTTTTCGGCTCGCATCTGGGGGTCATTGATCTGCAAATGCAGCGCGATGGCGGGGAGTGGCGGGTGAGCGGGTTCAAGGTTGAGAACCGCGCCTTGCGCGCCGCCTCGATGTCGTTTGGCGCGTTCGGCGGGGCCGGGGCATCGACCGGGCAGGGGGAAGCGCGCGCGGTGCTGCGCAGCCCCAGGGTGCGCAAGATCGTGGCGCGCGCGCATGACATGGTGCTGGAAAACATCCGCCAGCCCATCGGGCATACCGAGACACCGATCAACAGCTTTTTCGTCTTTCTGGGGCAGTCTGCGTCAACGGCGCTGGTTGCCGAAGCGCAGCGCGACTTTGTTGCCGCGCGGCTTGCGGGCGGGGCGTATGAAACCCTGCCTGTGCTGTCAGCCGTGTCCCCGGCCAAGGCGGGCGGGCTTGGGGGCGCGCGCAACTATACCAATGTCGCCAAGGGGCCGCTGACCCGGCGTTCGCTGGCTGATCTCTATACCTTTCCCAACCATATTGCGGCGCTGAAGCTGACCGGGGCGCAGCTTCGCAGCTGGTTGGAGCGCAGCGCCTCGATCTACAACCAGCTTCACCCCGAACAGGATGACGGGATACTGATCAATCCCGCGCATCCGGCCTATAATTTCGAGATGGTCTACGGGCTGAGCTACCGGATCGACCTGTCGCAACCGGCCCGCTATCGTGGCGATGGCAGCGTGATCGACCCCGGCCACAGCCGCATTCGCGATCTGCATCTGGATGGGGCCGAACTGGAAGATGACGCTGAATTCATCATCTGCACCAATAGTTTCAGGGCGCATGGGGCTGGGGGGTTTGAAGGCGCAGTGTCCGACAATCTGGTGATCGAGGACAGGGCCGTCATGCGCGACATATTGCACCAATACGTGTCCAAACGGGATCAGCTTTCGATCGACCCAACGACGCCTTTCCGCCTGTGGATGCCAGAACCGCAAAGGGCCGTGTTGCGCACCGGCCCTGCCGCATTCGAGCATCTGGATGCCATTGCGGATTTCGCGCCCGAGGTGATCGGGGTGGACAAGGCCGGTTTCATGCGCCTGAGGGTTCGGCTTTAGCCCCGCCACAGCAGGCGCAATCGGGGCGTTTTGCGATCCGCATCTGGCGCGTGTCAGCATATAGCCCGTCATAGATCAGCAATCTTCCCGCCAGCGTGCTGCCCGCGCCGGTGATGTGCTTGACCGCCTCCAGCGCCATCATCGTACCCAGAACACCGGGCAGGGGCGCGATCACACCGGCCTCGGCGCAGGCGGGGGCCAGACCGGGGGCGGGGCGGGTTGGAAAGACGCATTCATAGCAGGGGCTGCCCCGTGCGGGATCATAAAGGCTGATCTGCCCTTCCCATTGCGTGATTGCGGCCGAAATCAGCGGCTTGCGCGCTGCCACAGCCGCGCGGTTGGTCAGATAGCGGGTGTCGAAATTATCGGTGCCATCAAGGATCAGATCATATTCGGCGAACAGTTCCTGCGCGATCTCCTGGCTTAGGCGTCGATGATAGGGGCGGATTTCGACAAAGGGGTTCAAGGCGCGCATCTGCTCTTCGGCGGAAAACACCTTGGGCATTCCGATCCTTGCGTCGGTATGGATGATTTGTCGCTGCAAATTGGTGCCATCGACCTTGTCATCATCAATCACGCCGATGGTGCCCACGCCCGCTGCGGCCAGATACAGCATCGCAGGCGAGCCAAGCCCCCCGGCACCGACCACCAGAACCCGCGCCGCTTTCAGCTTTTTCTGCCCTGCGCCGCCGATTTCGCGCAGCACGATATGGCGTGCATAGCGGTGCAACTCGGCCTCGCGGAAGCTGCCCGCGCGCGGCGTCGTTTTGGCCTGCTGCGTGGCGGCAGCGCTGCGCCCCCTTAGCCGCGCGATCAGCAGCCAGTACAGCCATGCCAGCCCCGCCGCGCCGCCCAGCACCAGCCAGGGCCGCACATCGCCGCCGGTGGCGCGGCGCAGCGCTGCCTCTGGCGGCAGGGCAAGCTGTGCCAGCACCACCACCACATAAAGCAGCCCGATCATGATCAGCCGCGCGCGGATCGGGGTTTTCATCGCCCAGCCCAGCGCCCAGAGCGAGGACATCAGAAACAGAACCAGCCCCATTATCTGCCCCTTACCCTGTTCCGGTCGAGCCGAAACCGCCCGTGTCCCGCCTTGTGGCGGGCAGCGCCTCGGTCAAGGCGAACTGCGCCTGCGGGGCGGGTGCGATGACGATCTGGGCAATCCGCATGCCATGCGTCACTGTGAAAGGCTCTGCCCCCAGATTGATGACCAGCACACCGACAGGGCCGCGATAATCGGCGTCAATCGTGCCCGGCGCATTGACCAGCGCCAGCCCGTGCTTCAGCGCCAGCCCGGATCGCGGGCGGATCTGCATCTCATGCCCGTCAGGCACGGCGCAGGCCAGCCCGGTGGGGATCAGCGCGCGCTGCATGGGCGCCAGCGTCACGCCATCGGCGCGGTCAGGCGCAGGCAGATTGGCGCGGATATCCGCCCCCGCAGCCCCTGGCGTGGCATAGGCGGGCAGGGCGATGTCCGGGTCAAACCCGTCCAGACGCTGGAATGCGACAGTCACGCTCATGCCAGCGCCTCGGCAATCCGCGCGGCCAGGCGCCGCGCCACTTCGGCCTTGGGCAGGCGCGGCCAGTCCTCCGCCCCCTGATCGCTGATCAGATGCACTGCGTTTTCTGCCCCGCCCATGATGCCGGTGGCGGGTGAGACATCATTGGCCACGATCCAGTCGCAGCCTTTGCGCAGCCGCTTGGCGCTGGCATGCTCGATGACATTTTCGGTTTCGGCGGCAAACCCCACCACCAGCGCGGGGCGCTGCGCATGACCTGCGATGGTTTTCAGGATGTCGGGGTTTTGCGCGAAACTCAGTTCAGGCATGCCTTGCGCGGATTTCTTCATCTTCTGCGCCGCGCCGCCATTGGCCACGCGCCAATCGGCAACCGCAGCGGCCATCACGGCGGCATCCACCGGCAGCGCGGCCAGCGCGGCATCCAGCATCTGTTGCGCGGTCTCGACCCGTGTCACCCTGACCCCCGCTGGCGGGGCCACGCTGGCCGGGCCGGTGACGAACACCACATCCGCGCCCAGATCGCGCAAGGCCACGGCCAGCGCTGTGCCCTGCGCGCCAGAGGACCGGTTGGCGATATAGCGCACCGGGTCAATCGGTTCATGGGTCGGGCCAGAGGTGACAAGGACGCGCTTGCCGCTTAGCGGTGTGTTGCCAAGGCTGGCTTCGATCGCCTGAACAATCTCGGAAGGTTCGGCCATCCGTCCCGGCCCGAACTCACCGCAGGCCATGTCGCCTTCATTCGGGCCGATCACCCGCACCCCGTCGGCGCGAAGCTGCGCCAGATTGCGCTGTGTCGCCGGATGCGCCCACATGCGCACATTCATCGCAGGCGCAATCAGCACCGGCTTGTCGGTCGCCATCAGCAGGGTCGAGGCCAGATCATCGGCATGCCCCCCCGCCATCTTGGCCATCAAATCCGCCGTGGTCGGGGCCACCACAACCAGATCCGCGGCGCGCGAAAGCTGGATATGGCCCATCTCGACCTCGTCTTTCAGGTCGAACAGGTTCTGGAAGACCTGGGTTTCGGCCAGCGCCGCGACCGACAGGGGGGTGACGAATTCAGCACCTGCGCGCGTCAGCACAGGCGTGACCCGCGCCCCCGCCCCGCGCAGGCGGCGAATCAGTTCAAGGCATTTATATGCCGCGATCCCCCCGCCAATGATCAGCGTGATGTGTTTTCCCGCAAGCATCCGCGCCCCCCGCCAACAGCTACAGGCCTATTCCTAAGCGCTGCGCGCCCGAAGCGAAAGCCCCTAGCGGAACGCATCGCAAGGGTCGGGGCGCGGATGGGGGGCGGTGATCAGCCAGAAATCATGCGGCGGGTCATCGATGTCTTCCTCGAACTGGCCGATGGAGATCTGGCGCAATTCCGGTGCCGCAAGGGCCAGCAGGGCCGGGGCGCCCCAATCCGTGCGGGCATGGCCCGTGCCGGTGATCACCACCACCGGGCCGCCTGTGGCCTTGAACGCGGCCAATGCCGCCTGCGCCAGCATGGCATCGCGCAGGCGCTGGATATCGACCATCATCGGCACCATCCTATCGGGCAGGGCATCGCAATGCGCGTGCGCCTGCAAGGCTTCGCGCGCCTGTTGCTGTTCGCGCGGCAATGGCTGGTCCAGCCCGAAGCGCGCGGCATCGCCTGCAAAGACCGTGGCCAGCTTCTGGCCCATCACCTTGCGCGCCTGTTCGCGCGGCAGTTCGGCGCCGAATATCGCGGCCTCTGGCGCCGCGGTGAAGAGGGGATAATACATGTCGAAATCCGGCCAGCCAGAGGCGTCCCAACCCAGCGCCGCGCGCAGCCTGCCCGCATCCTGGCGCATCTGTGGTGTGACATGGGCGGCCTGATCCGCGGTCAGCATTTCGAAGACCAGCGCTGCGGGGTTGATGGCGGCGATGATTGCCGCCTGATTGGCGTGATGGGCGGGGTTGTCATGCACCTCGCCCACAAACACCACATCGGCCTTGGGCAGTCCGGCCAGATCATCCAGCGACAGGGGCTGCGCCTGCGCCGGGGGCGCAAGCGCCAGCGCCAGCAGAAAGGCCAGAGGCTTGATCATGTCAGGAAGTGAAGCACTTCCTTTGAGTGGTTTTCAAGCATCTTGCGCATTTTCTGATAGGCTGCGGCTTCAAGCTGGCGGATGCGTTCTTTCGACAGGCCAAGTTCCTGACCCAGCGATTCCAGCGTCCGCGGCTCTGGGCGCAATTTGCGTTCGCAGATGATGAAGCGCTCGCGCTCTGACAGATGCTGCATCGCCTTGACCAGCCATTCGCGAAGCTGCGCCATGTCATGGGCCTGTTCGACCCCTTCGCTGGCCTGTTCGCTGTCATCTTCCAGAATGTCGATCCATTCGCGCCCGTCCTCACCGCTGGATTGCAGCGCGTTGAGCGAGAAGTCATTGCCCGAAAGCCGCCCTTCCATCATCTCGACATCATGCAGTGGCACGCCCACTTCGCGCGCGATCATCTCGCGCAGCTGGTGGCGGTCCAGATCTTCGCCGCGCGCCATCGCCGCGCGCTCGAACCTGGCCTGCACCCGGCGCAGATTGAAGAACAGCGATTTCTGGCTGGAGGTGGAGCCTGTGCGCACCATCGACCAGTTTCGCATGACATAATCCTGAATGCTGGCCTTGATCCACCACACGGCATAGGTGGAAAACCGCACCCCGCGATCCGGGTCGAACTTGTCAGCCGCCTTCATCAGCCCCAGCCCGGCTTCCTGGATCAGGTCATTCATCGGCGCGCCATAGCGGCGGAACTTCCCCGCCATCGAGATTGCAAGCCGCATATAGGCGGTGATCAGCCGGTGCAGCGCGGCCTCGTCGCGGCGGTCGCGCCAGGCATAGGCCAGTTGCAGTTCGGTTTCGGCGTCCAGCAATTCTGCCTTCATCGCGGCGCGGGTCATGCGGCGGTCATCGATCAGGTCAAGTGCCATTCTTTCCCCCTGCATTTTTGCTGTAACGGTTACGCGCGTCAGCGCGTCCCGGTTCAATTATCGCGCCACAATCTGGTAACAGCCCCGTGAGATCGCCTTGACGCGCGACATTAACCATTTCGAAAGCATCGCGCCGTTAACCTTGTTCCGGTCGTGAAGGGGGCGGTGATGGTCACGCGGGCATTGACAGTGGCTTTCGAAGGGATCGAGGCGCGGCTGGTCGAGGTTCAGTGCGCCCTTTCGCCCGGACTGCCCGCCTTCCAGATCGTGGGCCTGCCCGACAAGGCCGTGTCAGAGGCGCGTGAACGGGTGCGCGCGGCTCTGTCTGCGCTGTCGGTGGCGCTGCCGTCGAAACGGATCACCATCAACCTGTCGCCTGCCGACATGCCCAAGGAAGGCTCGCATTTCGACCTGCCCATCGCGATGGCGCTTCTGGCGGCGCTGGAACTGATCCCGGCCGAGGAAGTGGCCGACACGGTCGCGCTGGGCGAATTGTCGCTTGATGGGGCTTTGGTGCCAGTGAGCGGGGCGCTGCCAGCGGCCATGACAGCGGCGGCAGGGGATTTCGCCTTGTTCTGCCCGTCCCAATGCGGGCCAGAGGCCGCCTGGGTCGAGGCCACGCGCGTCTTTGCCCCGGCGACGCTGGCGCAGCTCATCCATCATTATACGGGTCAGGCGCCGTTATCGCCCGCCAAACCCGGCGAGGTTACGCGCGACGGGGGCGGGCGCGATCTGTTCGATGTGAAAGGGCAGGAACGGGCCAAGCGCGCGCTGGAAATCGCGGCAGCGGGGCGCCATCACATGCTGATGGTGGGCACGCCGGGATCGGGTAAATCCATGCTGGCCGCGCGGATGCCGGGACTGCTGCCCGAGCTTTCCCCGACCGAGGCGCTGGAAACCTCTATGATCCAGTCCATCGCCGGGCTGCTGGATCAGGGCGGTATTTCACGCATGCGCCCATTTCGCGAACCCCATCACACCGCCTCTGTCGCGGCGATTGTTGGGGGCGGCAAGGGGGCCAAACCGGGCGAGATTTCGCTGGCGCATAATGGCGTGCTGTTTCTGGATGAACTGCCCGAATTCCCGCGCATGGTGCTGGAAACCCTGCGCCAGCCGATTGAAACCGGCGAGGTGGTGGTGGCGCGCGCCAATGCGCATATCCGCTACCCCTGCCGCTTTCTGCTGATCGCGGCGGCCAATCCCTGCAAATGCGGCTATCTGAGCGAACCCGCGCGGGCCTGCGCGCGGGCACCGGGCTGCGGGGCGGAATATATGGGCCGGATATCGGGGCCATTGATGGACCGCTTTGATTTGCGGGTGGATGTGCCGCCGGTGGCCTTTACCGATCTTGATCTGCCCCCTTCAGGCGACAGTTCGGCAATGGTGGCTGCGCGGGTGGCCGGGGCGCGCAAGCTGCAGGCGGCGCGCTACGCTGCGCATGACGGGATGCGGGTCAATGCCGATGCCGAAGGCGCGCTGCTGGAAGAGGTCGCGCGCCCCGATGCCGAAGGCCGCGCGCTGCTCTCGCGCGCGTCAGAGCGCTTTGGGCTGAGCGCGCGTGCCTATCACCGGCTGCTGCGCGTGGCGCGCACCATCGCCGATCTGGAGGGCAGCACTGACGTCCGCGCGCCGCATATGGCCGAAGCGATCAGCTATCGCGTGATGGGGATGCCGGAAGCTGTGAACGGATGAAAGCTGCGGCATCGCTCAGCGCCTTGCGCGCCTCGGGCAGCCAGCCATGAAAATACTGCCAGACATGGGGCAGGTTGCCCCATTCCTGCAAGCTGACTTCGGCCCCGTCCGCGCGCAGCCTGTCGGCCATGCGTCGCGAATCATCGCGCAGGATTTCACTGCGCGCGACCTGAATCAGCACCGGCGGCGCGCCGGTGAAGCTGCCAAATAGCGGCGAGATGCGCGGATCAGCCGGGTCCGCGCCCTGCAAGACGCGCGCGCGCAATTGTTTCAGGCGCTGCGTCGGCAGCAGGATCTCGGTTCTTGCATTTTCGGTGATCGATACGCCCGACAGGGTCAGATCCGTGAAGGGCGAGAAGGTGAAGACACAGGCCGGGCGGGGCTGACCCGTGGTGCAAAGATGCGCCAGCAGCGCCAGCGCAATGCCGCCCCCCGCCGAATCGCCCCCCAGCACGATGCGCGCCGGATCATGCCCGCGCGCCAGCAGCGCGCGCCAGACCCTGATTGCATCCTCGAACGCTGCCGGGAACGGGTGTTCGGGGGCCAGCCGGTAATCGGGCAGGCAGGTTTGCAGCCCGGTCTTGCGGGTCAGGAAGGCGCCCAGCGCGGCATGGGTGCGCGGGTTGCCCATGACATAGCCGCCCCCGTGGAAATAGAGGATGATCGGCGCATCGGGCGCGGGCGGCTGGGTCCAGAGCGCGCCGATCCCATCCAGATCATCCGCCGCAAAACCGGCCCAGGGCCGCCCGCGTGCATTCAGCCACGCGCCGCGTTCGAACCAGCGCCGGGCCGCGGCACTGTCGGGCTGACGCCCGAGCGAGCGGCGCACCGCATGGCGCAGGAAGACGCGCATGGCCTTGAGTTGCCAGCTCATGCGCCCTGCCGCTTGGCCTCGATTGCCTGCCAGATCAGCGCGGCCCCATTGGTGCCGTCAAAGCGTTCCAGCTCTTGCAGGCCGGTGGGCGAGGTCACATTGATCTCGGTCAGCCAGTCGCCGATGACATCGATACCCACGAAGATCTGGCCCTTTTCGCGCAGAAGCGGGCCGATGGCGGCGCATATTTCCAGATCGCGCGCGGTCATCTTCACGGGTTCGGGCCGCCCGCCGACATGCATGTTCGAGCGTGTCTCGCCCTCGGCCGGTACGCGGTTGATCGCGCCGATGGGTTCACCATCGACCAGAATGATGCGCTTGTCGCCCTTGGCGACGGCGGGCAGATATTTCTGCACGATCAGCGGTTCGCGGCTGATGCCGGTGAACAACTCATGCAGCGAGGCAAGGTTGCGGTCATTGGGATCAAGCCGGAACACGCCCGCGCCGCCATTGCCATAAAGCGGTTTCAGGATCACATCACCATGCTGCGCCTTGAATTCGCGGATCGTGGCAAGATCGCGCGCAATCATGGTGGGCGGGGTCAGATCGGCAAAGCCCAGCACCAGCAGCTTCTCTGGGTAGTTGCGCACCCAGAACGGGTCATTGACCACCAGCGTCGCCGGGTGGATCATGTCCAGCAGATGGGTGGTGGTGATATAGCTCATGTCAAAGGGGGGGTCCTGGCGCAGCCACACGACATCAACTTGCGCCAGATCCAGCGTGACCGCGTCCCCCTTGGCCACATGATCGCCCTTGATGTTGCGCAAGGTGACAGGGTGGGCCTGCGCCAGCACGCGGCCTTCGCGATAGATCAGCATGTCGGGGGTGTAGCAGTAAAGCTCATGCCCGCGCGCCTGTGCCTCCAGCGCGATGCGGAAACTGCTGTCTGCCCTGATATCGACCGCCTCGATCGGGTCCATCTGAAAAGCCACGCGCAACGCCACATCATCCCCCTGTCGCCGCTTCAGGCCAAGTGCCTGTCTTGTTCTTCTAGATGGCCCAAGCAGGCGGGTGATGCAATGGCTGGCTGTTGCGGAGGCAGGGCCGGGGGTGGCAGCGGTTACGCAGCAAGCGCGTTTTCAAGGATAGAGACCTGACCTTGCTGATCGACCAGCGCAACATCGAAGCGCGCGGGCGTCAATTGTCCCAGCGGCTGGGTGCCCAGAAACTCTGCGGCCGTCTGCATCAGCCTTTCGATCTGTGCGGGGCGCAACAGGCTGGCTGCGCGGCTGAAGGAGCGGCTTTTCTTGACTTCGACGAAGACCACATCGTCATCATGCGCCATCACAAGATCGATTTCGCCCGATTGTCCGCGCCAGCGTTGCGCCAGAACGCGGTAGCCCCGATCCAGATAATGGCGGCACACTGCGCCTTCGGCGGCCATCCCGGCCAGATGATTGCGCAAGGCACTGCTCATGACGGGTCATCCTTCCTGGCAGTGCGCGCCAATGCGGCCTGATAGACCTGCCGACGGGGCAGGCCCAGATCGGCAGCGACATGGGCCACGGCCTGCTTCAGGCTGAGCCGCGCCAGCGCGTCATCCAGCGCCCGGTCCAGATCTTCGGCGCTGGCCGGTTTTTCCGTGGCACGATCCACCAGCAGCACGATCTCGCCCTTCAGGTTGCGATCTGCCAGCGCATCGGCCATTTCGCCAAGGGGCATGCGCAACACTTCCTGATGCATCTTGGTCAGTTCCCGGCACAATGCCGCCTGCCGATCCCTGCCCAGAACTTCGCATAATTCCCCTAACATTCGATGAATCCGCTTGGGCGATTCGTAGAAGATCAGCGTGGCAGGGATGGCGGCGGCTTCATGCAGCACCTGCCTGCGCGCGCCTGTCTGGCTGGGCAGGAAGCCCATGAAGCAAAAGCGGTCGCTGGGCAGCCCCGACAGCGTCAGCGCAGCCAGAACCGCCGACGGCCCCGGCGCGCTGTGCAGCGCATGGCCTTCGGCGATGGTGGCGCGCGCAAGCTGATAGCCGGGATCGGCCACCATCGGCGTGCCGGCCTCGGCGGCATAGACCACGGATTTTCCTGCGCCCAGCGCGGCCATGATCCGGGGCCGCATCTGCGCGCCGTTATGGTCATGATAGGGCAGGATGTGGCGATCCCCCAGCGCGATGCCGTGAATTTCCATCAGGCGGCGCAGCGAGCGCGTATCCTCTGCCAGAAGCATATCAGCCCCTGCCAGCAGATCCAGCGCATGCAGCGTGATGTCACGCGCGGCCCCGATAGGCGTTGCGATCAGATGCAGCCCCGCGGGTATCTTGCCTTGTCGCTTGGCACCCGCATGCAGGGCTTGGGCATCTGATTTTTCCGGCATCGCGCAAGGGTCCATTCCGTGGCAGGCGGCAGGAAACAGCGCCGCTGGGACGTTTACTTCATGCACGCAGTTGCTTAGTGTGCCCATCAGGTCAAGGTGATGCAAGGCAGGAGTGGTGTTCATGCGCGGATCGGGGTGGAGCAAGGCTGGCATGGGGCGGCGCGGCTTTCTGATGTCGTCTGGGGCGATGATGCTGGTTGGCGCGTGCGACATGCCTGCGATTGGTGCTGCCGGAACGGGGGCGCGGGTCGACCCGGCCCGTCCGGTGCAGGTGGCGCTGCTGGTTCCGGGCGGCACAGGCGATGAGGGGCGCGAGACCCTTGCGCGCAATCTGGAAAATGCCGCGCGGCTGGCGATGGCCGATATGCAGGGGGTGCAGATCGATCTGCGCGTGTTGCAGACCGGCGGCGATGCCGGACGTGCGGCCCAGCTTGCGGCGCAGGCGGTCGATGACGGGGCGGGCATCATCCTTGGCCCGCTGTTTTCCGAATCGGCGACAGCGGTGGGCAATGCGGTTGCCGGGGCCGGGGTGAATGTGCTGAGCTTTTCCAACAACCCTGCGGCGGCGGGCAGGAATGTGTTCCTGCTTGGCTCTACCTTCGAAAACACCGCAACCCAGCTTTTTGCCTATGCCGCAGAGCAGGGCAAGGGGCGGGTGATGCTGATCACCGAACAGAACGAGGCCGGGCGGGTGGCAGAGAGTGCCGCGCGCGCAGCGGCGGCACGCACCTCGGCAGAGCTGGTGACAGTGCAGTCCTATGCCTTCTCGCAGCAAGGCGTTGTCGATGCGCTGCCACGCATCTCGCAGGCGGCGCGGGCGTCCGGGGCGCAAAGCGTGTTCCTGACCGCCGGGTCGGAAGGGGCGCTGCCACTTCTGGCCGATCTGCTGCCGCAAAACGGCATCTCGACACGGGATTTCCAGTATCTGGGGCTGACGCGCTGGGATATCCCGCCCGAAACCATGCGCATGCGTGGCTTGCAGGGCGGGTGGTTTGCTGTGCCCGACGCGGCGCTTGCCGCACGGTTTGATACGCGCTACGCCGCTGCCTATGGCGAAGCCCCGCATCCGGTTGCGGGGCTGGCCTATGACGGGATGGCAGCAATCGGGACGCTGCTGCGCCAAGGGGGCAGCGATGCACTTTCTGCTGCGCGCCTGACTCAAGGCAGCGGATTTATCGGCGTGAACGGGGTGTTCCGGCTGCGGACCAACGGGTTGAACGAACGCGCGCTGGCGATTGCAGAGATCCGCGACAATTCCCGCGTCATCCTGCGTCCGGCACCGCGCAGCTTTGTCGGGGCCGGTTCCTGACGATGACGAGTGCCGGCGCGCGACAAGAGGACAGCGTAACGGCTGGTTCTGTGCCTGACGGGGTGGTGATGCGCGCGGATGTGCCGCCTGAACTGTGTCTGGATATTGCGAGGCTCGAAGACCAGATCAGTGCGGATCTGGCGCAAGGCGCGCGTGATCAGCGCAGCCAGCGTGCGACCATCGTCGCGCGCATCAAGCCTGCCTTGCACAGCTGCGCCGCAGCGCTGGAAGCCTGGTTCGAACAGCACCCGCGCGATGCGCGCGATTTCGTGCAGATCAACAGCCTGCGCATGGATCAGCTTTTAGCGCTGGTCTTGCGGCTGGTGCAGGATGTCGTGCATCCCAACCCCAACCCCTCGGAAGGAGAGCGGATCGCCGTGCTGGCCGTGGGGGGCTATGGACGCGCCGAAATGGCCCCGCATTCGGATGTGGATTTGCTGTTCCTGGTCCCCTGGAAGGTGACAGGGCGGGTGGAGCAGGTGATCGAGTCGGCGCTCTATATCCTGTGGGATCTGCGCCTGAAGGTCGGCCATGCCAGCCGCACGGTCGATGAATGCCTGCGCCTGGGCCGCGATGATGTGACCATCCGCACCGCGCTGCTGGAGCATCGCTTCCTTTACGGCAATGAAGCGCTTGCACAGACCCTGACGCGGCGTCTGTGGTCCGATCTGTTCGCCCATACACATGCGGATTTTGTCGAAGCCAAGCTTGCCGAACGCACCGAGCGTCATGCCAAGATCGGCAATCAGCGCTACATGCTGGAACCCAATGTCAAGGAAGGCAAGGGGGGCTTGCGCGATTTGCAAACCCTCTACTGGATTGCCAAATACATCCATGAGGTCGATCAGGCGCAGGAACTGGTGGGTCTTGGCTTCTTCCGGCCCGAAGAATACGAATCCTTTCGCGCGGCCGAAACCTTTTTGTGGGCGGTGCGCTGCCATATGCACCATCTGTCGGCCCGCCCGGTCGAGCAACTGACCTTCGATCTGCAAGTGGGTGTGGCCGAGCGTCTGGGCTACCGTGATCATGGCGGGCGGCGCGGGGTCGAGCATTTCATGCAGGATTATTTCCGCCACGCAACCCGTGTGGGGGAACTGACCCGCATCTTTCTGACCGAACTGGAAGCGCGCCATGTCAAGCGCGAACCGCTGCTGCGCCATTTCCTGAACCGGCGCAAGAAGATGCGCCACGGGTTAAAGGTGGCTCAGAACCGTCTTGATGTCGCCGACCCGGAGGATTTTCTGCGCGACCCGCTCAATCTGCTGCGCATCTTCGAGGAAGGGCTGGTCACGGGCTATCTGCTGCACCCCAATGCCATGCGGCTGGTTGCGGCCAATCTGCATCTGATCGATGCCGGACTGCGCGAGGACAAGGAAGCGCGAAAGCTGTTCCTGCGCATGCTGCTGAAGCATGGCAATCCCGAACGCGCCCTGCGGCGCATGAACGAGCTGGGCGTGCTGGCGGCCTTCATCCCCGAATTCGAGCCGATCGTGGCGATGATGCAGTTCAATGTCTATCACCATTACACCGTCGATGAGCACACCATTCAGGTCATCAGCACATTGGCCCAGATCGAGCGCGAGGAACTGGTTGAGGAATTGCCCGTGGTTTCGCGCATCCTCAAGGACGGGGTGAACCGCAAGGTTCTGTATGTCGCGCTCTTGCTGCATGATATCGGCAAGGGCCGACCAGAGGATCATTCGGTTCTGGGGGCGCAGATCGCGCGCAAGGTCGCGCCAAGGCTTGGCCTTGCGCGTGGCGAGGCCGAAACCGTGGAATGGCTGGTGCGCTATCATCTGCTGATGGCCGATACCGCGCAGAAGCGCGATATCTCGGACCCGCGCACCGTGCGCGATTTCGCCAAGCTGGTCAAAACACGTGAAAGGCTGGATCTGCTGACTGTTCTGACAGTGTGCGACATTCGCGGGGTGGGGCCGGGAACGTGGAACAACTGGAAGGCGATGTTGCTGCGTCAGCTTTACCGCGAAACCGCCAATGCGCTGGAAAACGGGTTGGAAGAACTTAACCGCGAGAACCGCTCGGATGATGCCAAGCGCGCCCTGCGCGAGGCTCTGTCGGGTTGGCCGCGCACCGAATTGCGCCACGAAGTCGCGCGCCATTACGACCCGTATTGGCAGGGTCTGCCGACCGAAACCCATCAGGTCTTTGCCCGGATGCTGCGCGATGTGCAGTCCGATGCGATCAGCATTGATTTGCATCCCGAACCCGAGCGCGATGCCACCCGCGCCTGTTTTGTGCTGTCCGATCATCCCGGCATCTTTGCGCGCTTTGCCGGGGCGCTTGCGCTGGTGGGCGCGAATATCGTCGATGCGCGCACCTATACCACCAAGGATGGCTATGCCACCGCCG
Organism: Paracoccaceae bacterium; assembly: GCA_020832655.1. Lineage (GTDB taxonomy): Bacteria > Pseudomonadota > Alphaproteobacteria > Rhodobacterales > Rhodobacteraceae > Roseinatronobacter. The sequence continues at coordinate 92,445 of JAFIEF010000003.1, read as the reverse complement.
CCTTCTGGATTCAGGATGCCGAGGGCCACCCCTATGAAGCCGACCGCCTGCCGCGGCTGCGCAAGATGATCGAGCGCACCTTTGCAGGCGAGGTCGTGGCCGCGCGCGAACTGGCCGGGCGTGACAAGGTCAAGAAGCGCGAAAGCGCCTTCCGCGTGCCAACCCATATCAGCTTCGACAATGAAGGTTCTGAAATCTATACGATTATCGAAGTTGACACGCGCGACCGTCCGGGCCTGCTGTTTGATCTGGCGCGCACCCTGGCAGAGGCCAACATCTCGATCGCCAGCGCGGTGATTGCCACTTACGGGGTGCAGGTGGTCGACACGTTCTATGTCAAGGACATGTTCGGGCTGAAGCTGCATTCGAAAGCCAAGCAAGAGGCGCTGGAACGCAAGCTGCGTGCCGCCATCGCCGCCGGAGCAGAGCGGGCGGCAAGATGATGGCTGCGCGCCGCCCAAGAGAGGAGATGCCAGCAGATATTGCCGACGCGCTGAGCGCGCATGGGTTGCGGGACGCTTATGATGCCCGCCCCCCCTATCAGCGCAATGACTGGCTGATCTGGATCAAGGCGGCAAAACGCCCGCAAACACGCGCAAAACGTCTGGCCCTGATGCTGTCGGAACTGGCCGCCGGGCATGGGTATATGGGGATGGCGTGGCACCCCGCAGGCGCCGGGAAACAGGGCTGATGGCACGTATTCGACTGGTGGCCGGTTTCCTGACAGTGGGGCTGTGGACACTTCTTAGCCGCGTCTTCGGCTTTGTGCGCGATGTAATGATGGCGGCTTATCTGGGCGCAGGGCCGGTGACGGATGCGTTCTTCGTGGCGTTTTCACTGCCCAACATGTTCCGCCGCTTCTTTGCCGAAGGGGCGTTCAACTTCGCCTTCGTGCCGATTTTTGCCAAGAAGCATGAAGCGGGCGAGGATGCCGAAAGCTTCGCGCGTGACGCGTTCTGGGGCATGGCGGCGCTGCTGCTGGTGTTTTCGACCATTGCGATGGCGCTGATGCCGCTGCTGGTCTGGGCGATGGCGGCGGGCTTTGCCGGGGATGACCGCTTCGACATGGCGGTGGTGTTCGGACGCGTGGCCTTTCCTTATATCTTCTTCATATCGCTGGTGGCGCTCTTGTCGGGGATGCTGAACGCGGTCGGGCGGTTTACCGCGGCGGCGGCGGCCCCGGTGCTGCTGAGTGTGACCTTCATCATCGCCATGCTGCTGGCTGACCGCGCGGGCTGGCCGATGGGGCTGACGCTGGCCTTTGCGGTGCCGGTGGCAGGGGTGGCGCAACTGGTGGTGCTGTGGATCGCGGTGCAGCGCGCAGGTTTCGCGATGCGCTTTCGCCGCCCGCGCCTGACGCCGGAACTCAAACGTCTGGCCATCATTGCGGCACCCGCCGTGCTGGCGGGCGGGGTGGTGCAGATCAATCTGATCGTGGGGCGGCAAGTGGCCAGCTTCACCGAGAACGCAGTGTCCTGGCTGTCTTATGCCGACCGTCTGTATCAACTGCCGCTGGGGGTGGTGGGGATTGCGGTGGGGGTGGTGTTGCTGCCCGAACTGTCGCGCCGCTTGCGCGCGGGCGATGACGGGGCGGGTCAGCACAGCTTCAATCGCGGGCTGGAGTTTTCGCTGTTCCTGACCCTTCCGGCGGCTGTCGCGCTGGCGGTGATTGCGGTGCCCATCGTTTCGGTGCTGTTCGGACGCGGTGCGTGGGAACAGGCCGATACCGATGCCACGGCGCTGGCGTTGGCAGTCTATGCGGCAGGGCTTCCGGCCTTCGTGCTGCACAAGGTGTTGCAGCCCCTTTACTATGCGCGCCATGACACCAGGCGACCGTTTCACTATGCGCTGGTGTCGATGGTGGTGAATGCGGCAGTGGCCATCGGGTTGATGCCCTTTATCGGCTTCATCGCGGCCGCGCTGGCGACTTCTGCTGCGGCATGGGTGATGGTCTGGCAGCTCTGGCGCGGCTCGCGCAGCATGGGGCGGGCGGGGCAGCTGGATGCGCAGATGCGCGCGCGGCTGTGGCGGATCGTGCTGGCAGCAGCGGTGATGGGGGCGGTGCTGCATGGGCTGCATCTGGCGCTTGCGCCCTATCTGGTGCAATCGGGGCTGCGTTATGCCGCGCTGCTGGGCATGATCGCGGGTGGGGGGGTGGCCTATTTCGGGCTTGGCCAGCTTATCGGCGCGTTCAGCATCGGTGAATTGCGCGCTGTGCTGTCGCGCTCGCGCCGCTCAGCGCCGCCGCAATCGGATGAGTAACCCCGGTCGCGCCAGATGCGCCAAGGCCAGCGCGATCAGGCAGGCGCATATATCGGCCAGCCAGACCATGCCGCCTGTGACGACCGACAGCCCCAGCCGCACAAGTATCAGCATCAGCGGCAGTGCCAGCGCGATCCATAGCGCGCGGCGGCTTTCGGCCTCGTGCCACGCAATCGCGGCAAAGCACCCCGCCAGCGCAAAGATCAGCGCCGCGCCCCCGATCAGAAGCGCGACACCTTCTGCCATCCATCCGAACAGCACCGCCCCGCCTGCCTGTGCGGCCAGAACCATCCCCAGCAGCCGCGCATTGCCCAGCCGTGCGGCGCAATGCTTGCCCAAAGCGGCGATGATGACAACCACCAGCGCCGCCTGTGCCGGACCGGTCTGCACAAATCCATAAAGCAGATAGCGTGCAAGATTGCGCGCCTGCATCTGCCCGGTTTCCCACATCCAGCCTTGCAGCGCGGGGCTGACCGCGACCCGCTCTTGCGCCTGCACACGCCACAGGCTGGCCTCTGGCCACGCCACCAGCCCCTGCGCCCCGGCCCAGAAGGCAAGCTCGCCCCCGATGATCGGCAACGCCAGAAGCCACACCGCCCAGGGCAGCGGGGCAAGCAACGGGGCAGGGGGCTGCGATATGGACAAGGGCGGCGGCTCTGGTTGACCTTGGAGTGGCGCAAGGCTAAGCGAAGGCACTTGCTTTTTCCAGCGTGGAGCCTGCCTCATGTCCGACATTCCGGCCAAGACCTTCCCCAAGCGGATATTTTCGGGCATCCAGCCATCGGGCGAGTTGACTTTGGGCAATTATCTGGGCGCGCTGAAGCGTTTTGTCACCGCGCAGGATGGCGGGATCGAAACGGTTTATTGCATTGTCGATCTGCACGCGATCACGGTCTGGCAGGACCCTGACAAGCTGCGCCACGCCACGCGCGAACTGGCCGCAGGTTTCATCGCTTCGGGGATCGATCCCGCGCGCTCGATCCTGTTCAACCAGAGCCAGGTGCCGGCCCATGCCGAACTGGCCTGGATTTTCAACTGCGTGGCGCGGATGGGCTGGCTGCGGCGGATGACGCAGTTCAAGGACAAGGCGGGCAAGCATGCCGAGGAGGCGTCGGTGGGCCTCTTTGCCTATCCCAATCTGATGGCCGCTGATATTCTGGCCTATCATGCGACCCATGTGCCGGTGGGCGAGGATCAGAAACAGCATCTGGAACTGACCCGCGACATCGCGATCAAGTTCAACCATGATTACGGGGTCGAATTCTTCCCGGTGGTCGAACCCGTGATCGAAGGCGCGGCCACCCGCGTCATGTCGCTGCGTGATGGTACGAAGAAGATGTCGAAATCCGACCCGTCCGACCAGTCGCGCATCAATCTGACCGACAGCGCCGATGCGATTGCGCAGAAATTCCGCAAGGCGCGCACCGACCCCGCACCACTGCCCGAAACGCTTGACGGGCTGGAGGGGCGGGCCGAGGCGCGCAATCTGGTCAATATCTATGCAGCCCTTGCCGATATCACGCCCGAAGCCGTCATCGCCGAATTTGGCGGGCAGGGCTTTGGCACGTTCAAACCTGCGCTTGCCGATCTGGCCGTGGCCCGGCTGGAGCCGATCAATGCCGAAATGCAGCGCCTGTTGCTTGATGTGGCAGAGATCGACCGCGTATTGGGCGACGGGGCCGAGCGCGCCCATGCCATTGCCGAACCGATCCTGCAACAGACGCGGCAGATTGTCGGGCTGATCCGTTCGCGCGCGGGGTAGGGGCGATGGCGCGGCCCTTCCTGCGCGGTGTGCTGGCAGGGATGGTTTTGCTGTCGCTGGTGTTCTCTGGCTGGTCGCTGTGGCATCTGACCCGCCTGCCGGTCGGGAACTGGCTGGTTGAGCGCACCGAGGCGCAGCTTGTCGCGGCCTATGACCGGGTGCTGTTGCGTGAAGCTACGCCAGCGGCGCTGGGCGAAGCTATCACCGATAGATTGCAGGCCGCGCCACGCAACTGGGTTGCGCTGGAAGGGCTGGTCGGTCTGGCGCAGGCGCAGGGCGTGGCGCTGGCACCCGACGTGCAGGCCGCTTATGATACGGCGCGCGCGCAGGATTTCGGTGCGCTGGCGCGCAGCCGGGCCTGCGCTTCGTGCGCCTATGATCTGCGCCAATGCACGATGGGGGCGGATCTGGGCTGCGGGCTGGCGGTCAATCTGACCGTTGCGGGCGATGTGCTGTCGCTGTCGCGCGAAAGCGCGGCCTATCTGCGCGGCGATCCGGTTGATCAGGTCGATGTGACGCTGTCTTTCATCGGCATCGGGGCAACCGGGCTGGTGATTGCCACAGGCGGCAGTTCCTATCTGGTCAAGGCAGGCTCGGGGCTGTTGAAGGTCGCGCATCGCATGGGGCGGCTGACCCCGGATTTGCGCGGGGTCTATGCGCGGGGTTTTCGCCAAGGGGTGGATTGGGCGCGCCTGCCCGGCATTCGCAATGCCGATGATCTGGCCACCATCACGCGCCCCGAGGCGCTGCGCCCCGCGATGCAGGTCAGCGAGCATCTGGGCGCCGTCAATCGCCAGATCGGCGCGCGCGCCACGCTGCATGTGGTGGCCCATATCGACAGTGTCAGCGATGCGCAGCGCATGGCGCGGGCCACGGCCGCGTTGGGGCCGCGCAGTGTGGGGGCGCTGGAACTTCTGGGCAAGTCGCGCTTTTTGCGCGTGGGGTTGCGGCTGGCCGATCATATCTGGGGGCTGATCAGCGGGATTGTCGCGGCGGTGATGGCGGCGCTGGGGCTGATCTGGTCGCGCCTGCTGCGGATGTTGCGGCGCAGGATATAGCGGGAATTCGCGGTCGCTGAAGGGGCGGCACATCAGGCTGAAGGCCGCAGCGCCGACCAAAACGCGCAGATTGTCGAGAAATGCCTTGAGGATGCCTGCTGCGCTGTGCGATTGCAATCTTGATGCAATGGTTGCACGCTGCACGCCCCGTCACCCCCGATCAAGGTTGCCGTCATGCCCCGCCGCTATCACCCCGCCCTTGTCACGCTTCACTGGCTGCTCGCGCTGTTCCTGATCGGCGCGCTTGTCGCCGGGCGCTTCGTGCTGACCCCGCAAGACAATACCGACCCGGCCAAGCTGATCTCTTTCACCCTGCATATGGGGCTGGGGCTGACGATCCTGGCACTGATGCTGGTGCGCCTTGGGGTGCGGCTGGGTACGACGCATCCGCCGCGCGTTATGACCGGCATGGCGCTGCCCGACCGGTTGGCACCGCTGATCCATTGGGCGCTTTACGCCGTGGCGATTGCGATGGCGGCCTCTGGCATCGTCATGTCGCGCCAGACCGGGCTGCCCGATGCGGTGTTCGGCGATGGCCCGATGCCTGCGGATTTCGCAGGCGTGCCCGCGCGCGCCGTGCATGGGGCGTTGTCGATGCTGCTGATGGCGCTGATTGCGCTGCATGTGGCTGCGGCATGCTGGCACCAGTTCATCCGCCGTGACCGGCTGATGGCGCGGATGTGGTTCGGCCCGCGCTGAGGCGCGCGCAGTCTGCTGCATCAGGGCTTTCCGCGCAGGCATGGGCAGGCTATATGCCGCGCATGAGTCAGAACCCGCCCGATCTTCGCCCTGATCTTGCGCCGCGCGCGCAGTTTCGTGATCCCGCCTCGCGCCCCGGCCAGCCCAGCATCGGCATGGTCAGCCTCGGCTGCCCCAAGGCGCTGGTTGACAGCGAACGCATTCTGACGCGGCTGCGGGCCGAAGGCTATGCGATCAGCCCCGATTATACCGGCGCCGATGCGGTGATCGTCAACACGTGCGGCTTTCTGGACAGCGCCAAGGCCGAAAGCCTGGATGCGATTGGCGAGGCGCTGGCCGAAAATGGCCGTGTCATTGTCACCGGCTGTCTGGGGGCGGAACCCGACTATATCACCGGCGCGCACCCCAAGGTGCTGGCGGTGACAGGCCCGCATCAATATGAACAGGTGCTCGATGCGGTGCACGCCGCTGTGCCCCCCAGCCCCGACCCGTTCATTGATCTGTTGCCTGCATCCGGCGTCAGCTTGACCCCGCGCCATTACAGCTATCTGAAGATATCCGAGGGCTGTAACCATAAATGCAAATTCTGCATCATCCCCGATATGCGCGGGAAGCTGGTGTCGCGCCCGGCCCATGCGGTGCTGCGCGAGGCCGAAAAGCTGGTCGCGGCGGGGGTGAAGGAATTGCTGGTGATCTCTCAGGACACGTCTGCTTATGGCGTCGATATCAAACATGCCACGGATCGCGGGCACCGCGCGCATATCACCGATCTGGCGCGCGATCTGGGGGGCTTGGGCGCATGGGTGCGGCTGCATTACATCTACCCCTATCCGCATGTGCGTGATCTGATCCCGCTGATGGCAGAGGGGCTGGTGCTGCCCTATCTGGACATTCCGTTTCAGCATTCCCACCCCGACACGCTACGGCGCATGGCCCGCCCCGCCGCCGGGGAAAAGACGCTGGAGCGCATTGCCGAATGGCGCAGCATCTGCCCCGATATCACGCTGCGCTCGACCTTCATTGTCGGCTATCCCGGCGAGAGCGAGGCAGAGTTCCAGCATCTGCTGGACTGGATGGACGAAGCCCAGCTCGACCGGGTGGGGTGTTTTCAGTATGAAAATGTCGCAGGCGCGCGCTCAAACGCGCTGCCTGATCATGTCCCCGATGAGGTGAAGGCAGACCGCTGGGAGCGCTTCATGCAAAAGGCGCAGGCCATATCCGAAGTCAGGCTGGCCGCGAAGGTGGGGCAGAGCTTGCAGGTTATCGTCGATGACATTGACGAGGACGGTATCGCCACCTGCCGCACCAAGGCAGACGCGCCCGAAATTGACGGCAACCTGTTCATTGATGACGGCACCGACGCGCTGGCCGTAGGCAATATTGTCACCGTCACAGTGGATGAGGCGGGCGACTATGATCTGTGGGGCAAGCTGCGCGCTTGAGGCTTGGCCTTGACCCCGCGCCATGCTAAGGCGCGGGCAATCTTGGGCAAAGCCTGCCCGTTTTTTCTGGAGAACATGACATGGCCATCGAGCGTACGCTTTCGATCATCAAACCCGACGCCACCACCCGCAACCTGACCGGCAAGATCAATGCCAAATTCGAAGAAGCGGGCCTGCGCATCATCGCGCAGAAGCGCATTCATCTGACCAAGGCGCAGGCGGGCAAATTCTATGAGGTTCATGCCGAGCGCCCCTTCTATGACGAGCTGTGCGACTTCATGGCGTCGGCCCCGGTTGTGGTGCAGGTGCTGGAAGGCGAAGGCGCGATTGCCAAGAACCGCGAAGTGATGGGTGCGACCAACCCCGCCGATGCCGCCCCCGGCACCATCCGCGCCGAATTCGCGCAATCGGTCGGTGAAAACTCGGTCCACGGTTCTGACGCGCCGGAAACGGCGGCTGTGGAAATCGCCTATTTCTTCTCGGGCCTCGAACTGGTCGGCTGACTTCGGGCCGAAAGATGACGGATTTCGACACCCCGGATCATGGTTTTGGTCCGGGGTTTTGCCTGATCAAGGCCCGATCAGGCAAACAGCGTTTACCCGCGCCGTATTTCCTGCAAGATAGCCAGCATGTTGCAGATTGTTGAAGTGCCGCTCTGGGCGCTGATCCTGATACTTGCTTTTGCCGCGGTGACCTTCGCGTCGCATTTCCTGTTTCCGTCGGTGCGCTGGTTCTTCCGGCGCCGGATGGAACGGGCGATCGCCAGGCTGAACACGCGGATGGCGCGCCCGCTTGAGCCATTCAAGATCATGCGCAGGCAGGATCAGGTCACGCGGCTGGTCTATGACCCGCAAGTGATGCAGGCGGTGCGCGACTATGCCCGCCAGGAAGGCGTGCCGCCCAATGTGGCGTTTGAGCGGGCACGTTCCTATGCGCGCGAAATCGTGCCCGGCTTTTCCACCGCCACCTATTTCGGCTTTGCCATCAAGGTCGCGCAGCGTCTCAGTCAGGGCTTGTACAAGGTCCGTATCGGCGGGGCTGACAGCAAGGCGCTGGCGCAGATCAATCCCAATGCGGCGGTGGTGTTCGTGATGAATCACCGCTCGAACATGGATTATGTGCTGATCACCTGGCTGGCGTCCAGCCATTCGGCGCTAAGCTATGCGGTCGGCGAATGGGCGCGCGTCTGGCCGCTGAAAGCGCTGATCCGGGCGATGGGGGCGTATTTCATCCGCAGGCGCTATTCCAACCCGCTCTATCGGGCGGTGCTGGCGCGTTATGTGCAGGTGTCGATTCAGCAGGGCACGACCCAGGCGATCTTTCCCGAAGGCGGGCTGAGTCTGGATGGCAGTGTCGGCCGCGGCAAGAAAGGGCTGTTGCACTACATCGTGCGCGGCTTTGATCTGCAATCGGGCACCGATGTCGTATTCGTGCCAGTGGCGCTGAATTATGATCGGGTGCTGGAAGATCGGGTTCTGATCAGCGCAGGCATGCAGGGCATCCGGCGCTTTCCGGTGCGGGTCAAGGTGGTTCTGGGTTTCACATCGCGGATCATCTGGCAAAAGCTGCGACGGCGGTTTTCGCGCTTTGGCTATGCGGCGGTGTGCTATGGCGCGCCCTTGTCGCTGCGCGAGTTCCTGACGACACAGCCGGATGCCAGCACCGAAACCCTGTCTGAAGCGCTGATGCAGCGCATTCGCGCTGCAGTGCCGGTCCTGCCGGTGCCGCTGGTGGCGGCGGCGCTGGTGCGCCGGGGCGGTGCGTGCAGCCGTGCGGAACTGGCGCAGGAATGCGCCGTGCTGACTGAGACCTTGCAGGCGCGGCGCGCCTGGGTCCATTTCCCGCAAGCCGCGCTTGATCAGGCAGTTGATGAAGGGCTGTCCGCCCTGCGCCTGCGCGGCATCATTTCAGGTGATGATGTGCAGCTTACCACGGCTCCGGGCCAGGAAACCACGCTGGGCTATTACGCGGCTTCAACCCTGCAACGGCTTGATTCGGACACCGGCATTGCCGAAGGGGGTGCCCGGCGTCTGGCCTTGCCGGAAGATTGATAATCATGAAAGGTGTCCCCGACCAGCTTGCGCCAGATGAAATCCATCATCCGCGCCCCGACTTCATCTTGCCCCAAATACTCTCACCGAAGGCAGCGGGCCGGAAGGCCCGCATCCCCGCGCAGACCGGGCCAAAGCGCTGCAGCCCGCGCCCTGCCAAAGCTGCAATGCAGCCAACTGCCAGGCTTGATCGCGTTTCACGACAGGGCGCAGACCCATAGCCCTGTGGTTGTGGGTTCAGGCGGGGCAGCGCGCCAAGACATAAAATTACAAAAGCTTCACAATTAGGGTTGCATTGTTGCGCGCCCGATTCTATCCATGCTGCAAGCGCCAAGTATATTCTGCGGCGCAGCACAACCTGCGGCCCCCGCAGACCCACTCATGTAGGAGGCAAAGATGGCTCTGGATACCAATAGCGGGATAGCACATTACGATGCGCCCCAGAAAGACCTGTATGAAATCGGCGAAATGCCGCCCCTCGGCTATGTCCCGAAGCAGATGTATGCCTGGGCGATCCGGCGCGAGCGCCACGGCGAGCCGGAACAGGCGATGCAGGTCGAGGTGGTGGATGTCCCCCAGCTTGACAGCCATGAGGTGCTGGTTCTGGTGATGGCCGCAGGCGTCAATTATAACGGCATCTGGGCCGGTCTGGGCAAGCCGATCTCGCCCTTTGACGTGCATAAAGCGCCCTTCCATATTGCCGGGTCGGATGCGTCGGGCATTGTCTGGGCGGTGGGATCGGCGGTGAAGCGCTGGAAGGTGGGCGACGAGGTTGTCATTCACTGCAATCAGGATGACGGCGATGACGAGCACTGCAATGGCGGCGATCCGATGTATTCGCCCAGCCAGCGTATCTGGGGTTATGAAACCCCCGACGGATCTTTCGCGCAGTTTACCAATGTGCAGGCGCAGCAATTGATGCCGCGTCCCAAGCACCTGACCTGGGAAGAATCGGCCTGCTACACGCTGACACTGGCCACGGCTTACCGGATGCTGTTCGGTCATGAACCGCATGACCTGAAGCCGGGCCAGAATGTGCTGGTCTGGGGGGCTTCGGGCGGTCTGGGGTCATATGCGATCCAGCTTGCCAATACGGCGGGCGCGAATGCCATCGGCGTCATCTCGGATGAAAGCAAGCGCCAGTTCGTGCTCGATCAGGGCGCGAAAGGTGTGATCAACCGCAAGGAATTCAACTGCTGGGGCCAGTTGCCGACAGTAAACACCCCCGAATATAATGAATGGCTGAAAGAGGCGCGCAAATTCGGCAAGGCGATCTGGGACATCACCGGCAAGGGCGTCAATGTCGATATGGTGTTCGAACATCCCGGCGAGGCGACCTTCCCGGTCTCGACCCTGGTTGTCAAGAAAGGCGGCATGGTCGTGATCTGCGCGGGCACGTCGGGGTTCAACTGCACCTTTGACGTGCGCTATATGTGGATGCACCAGAAACGCCTGCAAGGGTCGCATTTCGCGCATCTGAAACAGGCCTCGGCTGCCAACCAGCTGATGCTGGAACGCCGCCTTGACCCCTGCATGTCAGAGGTTTTCCCGTGGAAGGAAATCCCCGCCGCGCATACCAAGATGTATCGCAACGAGCACAAGCCCGGCAATATGGCGGTGCTGGTGCAAGCCCCGCGCACGGGGCTGCGCACTTTCGAGGATGCGCTGGAAGCAGGCCCGACACGCTGAGCGCTGCTGTCGATTGATCGCATGAAAAGACCCGGTGCCTGCAAGGGCACCGGGTCTTTTCCTCGCAGCGGGTGTGGGTCAGGATGCGCGCCGCCTGCGTCGCCCGCCCGACCCGTCACCCCCGCCGGTGTTGAAACTGACCTCTGGCAGGGTGACAATCTGCTTCAGTTCGGGGAATGGGTCCACCGCATGGGGCATTGCGTTGGCATTGACGAAATGCTCCTGAAAGCGCGGTTCGATCGCGGTTTCGACCTTGTGGATGCGCCGCACGATCTGTTCGATCTCGGCGCGCGCGGCGACACTGCACAGCGCCACCCGCGCACCATGCCCGGCGGCATTGCCCGCGCTTGTGACCTGATCCAGCTTTGCATCTGGGATCATGCCCAGCACCATCGCGTGTTTGGGGCTGATATGCGCGCCAAAGGCACCGGCCAGCACCACGCGGTCAACATGATCGGTGCCGATTTCATCCATCAAGAGCCGCGCGCCCGCATAAAGCGCGGATTTCGCAAGCTGGATCGCGCGGATATCGCCTTGGGTCACAGTGATGCGCGGCCCGCCTGTGGCGCTGGCATCATGGATCAGATAGGCATGGGTGCGCCCTTCGGGTTGCGCGCGCCAGGTGCCGGTCTGTTCCGCCGATCCGATCAGCCCCGACGCATCGACCAGCCCTGCCATGCGCATCTCTGCCACCGCCTCGATGATGCCGGAACCACAGATGCCGGTAATACCGGTGGCTTCGGTGGCCTCGGCAAAGCCGTCTTCATCCGACCACAACGCGCAGCCGATCACGCGAAAGCGCGGCTCCTTGGTGACCGCGTCGATGCGCAGCGCCTCTATCGCGCCGGGGGCGGCGCGCTGCCCCGAGGAGATCTGCGCCCCTTCAAAGGCCGGCCCGGTGGGCGAGGAACAGGCCAGCACGCGGCGGCGGTCGCCCAGCAATATCTCGGCATTGGTGCCGACATCGACCACCAGCACCAGATCTTCCGACATATCGGGGCGTTCCGACAGCGCCACGGCAGCGGCATCGGCGCCCACATGGCCTGCGATGCAGGGCAGCAGATAGGCGCGCGCGGCGGGGTTGAGGCTGTCAAGGCCCAACTCGTGTACATCAAGCGACAGCGCATCCGATGTCGCCAGTGCAAAGGGTGCCTGCCCCAGTTCGACCGGATCGATGCCCAGGAACAGATGGTGCATGACCGGGTTGCACACGATCACCGCTTCCATGATTTCCGCAGCGCTGATTTCGGCCTCGGACACAATGCCCGCAATCAGCGCGTTCATGCCCTCGCGCACCGCGCGGGTCATTTCCTGATCTCCGCCGGGGTTCATCATCGCATAGCTGACCCGGCTCATCAGATCCTCGCCAAAGCGGATCTGGGGGTTCATGATGCCCGAAGAGGCCACCACCTTTCCGTCGCGCAAATCGCACAGATGCGCGGCAATGGTCGTTGACCCCAGATCAATCGCCAGCCCGTAAAGCCCGCCTTCATACAGCCCCGGCCAGATATCCAGCAGCCGGTGCGGGCCGTCCTGATGATCCTTGTGAAGCGCGACCGTGACTTGCCAGCCCCCCTTGCGCAGCGCGGGTTGCAGCTTGCGCAGCACGGGCAAGGGGGCAGAGATGGCGGGAATGTTCCATTGTTCGTGCAGCGCTTGTGTCAGACGCTCGAAATCGCCGGTGGGTTCGTGCATGTCCGGCTCTGTCACCTCGACCAGATAGAGCCGCGTGGCCGGGTCCATCACGATCGGACGCGCGCTGGCGGATTTGCGCACCACCTGGCGGTGCACCTGGCTTTCAGGGGGCACATCGATGACGATATTGCCCATGATCTGCGCCTGACATCCCAGACGCCGCCCGGCCTTCAGCCCGCGCTTGTCATGATAGCGCTGTTCGACACTGTTCCAGCCCGACAGGGCATCAGGCTGCACCGTGACACCATGCTTGGAAAACTCGCCATATCCTGGCGCGATCTGGCATTTCGAGCAGATGCCGCGCCCGCCACAGACAGAGTCCAGATCCACCCCAAGCTGGCGCGCAGCGGTCAGCACGGGCGTGCCAATGGCAAACCGCCCGCGTTTTCCTGATGGGGTGAATATCACCAATGCATCCGACATGCCGCGCCTCCTGTGCCTGTTGCCCCTCAGATAACCGTCTGGCCATCAGAGGGAAGGCAGTTCACGACATATCGGCGAAAAAATCCGTCAGCGTGACACCAGCACCGAAATCGGAGAGTGGCGCACCACCCGCGACGCGGTCGAGCCGATGAAATAATCGCTCATCCCCGGCTGGTGACTGGCCAGGATGATAAGATCAGCGCTGCATTCCCTGGCGCAGGCGAGGATGTTCTCGGACGGGCGACCACCGCGCAAATCAATATCCACCGACTTGGCCTTGGCGCGTGTTGCCAGCGATTCAAGCTGTTCGCGTATCGCCTTGCGCTGGCTCAAGAGCTGCTCCTTGGTAACCGCCGCGGCCAGATAGGGCGGGATTTCGTTCATGACATGAACAAGGGTGATCGACCCGCCGGGATCGATCAGCTTGTTGGCCTTTTCGATCAAGCCCCGGCTTGTGGCTCCCTTGTTGAACAAGGCAACAGCTATGACGATGGATTTATACATGCGCGCGTCCTTCCAAAGCGGTTCGAAGGAAACGATGCCACAAGAACGCTGACGATGCAAACCCCGGCCCGGTCAGGGCCGGGATTTGCACCATTCTTCGCGTCAGCGCGTCACCAGAACCGAGACCGGAGCATGCCGGACAACCCGCGCGGCGGTCGAGCCGATGAAATAGTCGCTCAAGCCCGGCTTGTGGCTTGCGATCATGATCAGATCGGCAGCCTGCTCCTTGGCAACGCCAAGAATGCAGGCGGCTGGCTGCCCTTGCCGGATGATCGCGGTGACATCCATGCCCTCGGCTTCGGCGGCGATGGCAGAAAGCTGATCTTCTACCTCTTTCTGCCGTGCATTGACCTGACTCTGCGGTATTGCCGCGGCGACATAGCCCGGAATTTCGTCAATGACATGGACCAGCGTGACTTTGCCGCCCTGATCCAGCAGCAGCTTGGCGCGCCGCAGCGCTTCGCGCGTGGTCGCGCCTTCGTTGAACAAGGCCGCTGCGATGACGATGGATTTGTACATGATATTGTCCTTCTTGGTCTTGTGTCGGGATGTGATTGACTCAGCGCTCTATCAGGACCGAGCATTGCGCATGGCGCACCACCCGCGCGGCCGTCGAGCCGATGAAATAGTCGCGCAGGCCGGGGCGGTGGCTGGCAATCATGATCAGATCGGCTTCGCTGTCCTCGGCAGCCTGCATGATCTGGGCCGATGCCGCACCGTGACGTACATCATAGGTCGCGTCAATTTTTCCGTCATCGGCATATAATGCGCGCAGCTCGACAGCGGCTTCCGCGCGGCGGCGCTCGGCAAGGTCACTTGGCAATTCTGCAGCGATGAAGCCGGGGACTTCTTCCAGAACATGGACCAGATGCAAGGCTCCGTTCGGGTCCAGCAGCTTCACCGCCCGCGCAACCAGCGCGCGCGCCTGATCCAGATGCAGCAGATCCACTGCCACGATGATTTTGCGATACATGTCGTCCTCTTGTTCCTGTTGCGCTGGCGGCAATGTTGCACAGTATTTGATCGGTCACGTTGATTTCTGTCAATTGGCAAGATGCAATCGCAAACGCAGGTTGTTTCATGCTGAAACCAGACGTGACGGCTCTGCCTCTTGTGTTCTGCGCCTGAATCAAGGCAAGAGTCATCAGAAAAATTCAGTGTTGTGAGGCGGCATGTCGATTTCCCTAGTCATTCTTGCGGCCGGTCAGGGCAGCCGCATGCAGTCCGATCTGCCCAAGGTGCTGCACCCGCTGGCGTCTGTACCGCTGCTGGTGCATGCCATGCGTGCCGGGCGCGTGCTGGAGCCGCAGCGCGTGGTCATTGTCGTGGGGCACGGCGCAGAGCAGGTCGCGCATGTTGTTGCGCAAGAGGATGATCAGGCCGAGATCGTTGTTCAGGACCAGCAGCTTGGCACCGCCCATGCTGTGGCGCAAGCACGCGATGCGCTGGCGGATGCGGCAGGCGATGTGGTGGTGCTTTACGGTGATACGCCCTTCATCGGCGCGCGAACGCTGGAAGCGCTTTGTGCCGCGCGGACAGAGTTTGACATCGTGGTGCTGGGCTTTCATGCGGCCGATCCGGGGCGCTATGGCCGTCTGGTTGCAGATGGCAACCGGCTTGAGCGGATCGTCGAATTCAAGGACGCAACCGAGGCAGAGCGCCAGATCCCCCTGTGCAATAGCGGGGTGATCTGTGCGGGTCGGGCGCGGCTGTTCGATCTGATTGCACAGGTCGGCAATGATAATGCCGCCGGGGAATACTACCTGACCGACATCATCGCGCTTGCGCGCGCGCAGGGGCTGTCAGCAGGGCTGGTCATCTGCGACGAGGCCGAGACGCTGGGCATCAACACACGCGCCGAACTTGCCGCCGCGGAAGCCGCGTTTCAGGCCAGCGCCCGCGCGCGCGCGCTGGAAGACGGTGTCACGCTGCAAGCCCCCGACACGGTGATTTTTGCGCAGGACACGGTGATCGGGCGCGACAGCATCGTCGAGCCTTATGTCGTCTTCGGCCCGGATGTCACCGTTGAAAGCGGCGCGCATATCCGCGCCTTCAGCCATCTGGAAGGTGCCCATGTCAGCCGCGGTGCCGTGGTTGGCCCCTATGCGCGGCTGCGCCCCGGCGCGGAACTGGCCGAAGATGTGCGCGTCGGCAATTTCGTCGAGATAAAGAACGCCCAGCTTGGCGAAGGGGCCAAGGTCAACCATCTGTCCTATGTCGGCGATGCCGATATCGGCGCGCGCGCCAATCTGGGCGCGGGAACCGTGACCTGCAATTATGACGGCGTGTTCAAGCACCGCACCGAGATCGGTGAAGGGGCGTTCATCGGCTCCAGCACCATGCTGGTGGCGCCGGTTCGCGTGGGCGCCGATGCGCTGACTGCGTCCGGTTCGGTCATCACCTCGGATGTGCCCGAGGGCGCGCTGGCGCTGGGGCGCGCGTCGCAAACCAACAAGCCCGGCCTTGGCAAGCGCCTGATGGGCCGGCTGCGCGCGCAGAAAGCGGCGCTGAAAAAGGATTAGCAGATGTGTGGAATTGTTGGCATTCTGGGCAAGCATGAAGTTGCCCCCATCATTCTGGATGCGCTGAAGCGGTTGGAATATCGCGGCTATGACAGTGCCGGCATTGCCACGGTCAATAATGGCGCGCTGGACCGGCGTCGGGCGGTTGGCAAGCTGATCAACCTGTCGGATCTGCTGGTCCATGACCCGCTGCGCGGCAAGAGCGGGATCGGCCATACCCGCTGGGCCACGCATGGCGGTCCCTCTGTGGCCAATGCCCATCCCCATCAGGCCGGACGGGTTGCGGTGGTCCATAATGGCATCATCGAGAATTTCCGCGAATTGCGTGAAGAACTCAGTGCCGAAGGGGCCAGCTTTTCCAGCCAGACAGACACCGAGACCATCGCCCAACTGGCCGGCAGCCTGCTGGAGAAGGGCCGCAGCCCGGTTGAGGCCGCGCGCGAAACGCTGGCGCGGCTCAAGGGTGCTTTTGCGCTGGCCTTCCTGTTTTCCGGCGAGGATGACCTGATCGTGTGCGCGCGGCGTGGCTCGCCCCTGGCAATCGGGCATGGCGAGGGCGAGATGTTCGTGGGGTCTGATGCGCTGGCCCTGGCACCGATGACCGACCGCGTCACCTATCTGGAGGAAGGTGACTGGGCCATCATCACCCGCTCAGGGGCGCAGATCTTCGACGCCGAAGGGCACCAGACCCATCGCCCGATGAACCGCATCAATGTTGAAGAAACCCGTGTCGACAAATCCGGCCATCGCCATTTCATGGCCAAGGAAATGGCCGAACAGCCTGCCATATTGCAAGCGGCGCTGGGCTTTTATTCGGGGCTTGATCATGACGGCATCGACCTGCCAGACGGGCTGGGCTTTGCCGCGACGGATCGGCTGATTATGGTGGCGTGCGGTACGGCCTATTATGCCTGCCAGGTCGCCAAATACTGGTTCGAGAGATATGCGGGCCTTCCGGTCGAACTGGATATCGCGTCAGAGTTTCGCTATCGCAACCCGGTTCTGGGCGATAGCAATACGGCCATTTTTGTCAGCCAGTCGGGCGAAACCGCCGATACGCTGGCCGCGCTGCGCCATGTCAAGGGGCAGGTGGCACAGGTGGTATCGGTGGTCAATGTCATGACATCATCGATCGCGCGCGAAAGCGATATCGCCCTGCCCATCCATGCCGGGCCGGAAATTGGTGTGGCCTCGACCAAGGCGTTCACGGCCCAGCTTCAGGTGCTTGCCGTGCTGGCGCTGCGGGCCGGGCTGGATCGCGGGCATCTGTCCGAGGCAGAGTTTGCCACGCTGCTGGCGCAACTGCGCAGCGTGCCGGGTTATGTTGCCCAGGCGCTGGATCGCGAGGAAGAGATCCGGCTGTTGACCGAATCCCTGTCACAGGCGCGCGATGTGCTGTTTCTGGGCCGGGGGGTGATGTATCCTCTGGCGCAGGAAGGGGCGCTAAAGCTTAAGGAAATCAGCTATATACATGCCGAAGCTTATGCAGCGGGTGAGCTCAAGCACGGCCCCATCGCGCTGATCGACAAGGATTTGCCGGTGATCATCTTCGCCCCGCATGATGCATTGTTCGAAAAGACCGTGTCGAACATGCAGGAAGTTATGGCGCGGCAAGGGCAGGTCTTGCTGATTTCGGATGCGCAGGGCTTTGCCGATGCAGGCGAGGTGCCGACGCGGCTACAGATGCCCGCTGTGCCGGAATTCATCGCGCCCTTCATCTATGCGGTGCCTGCGCAGATGATTGCCTATCACACCGCGCTGCACCGGGGCACGGATGTCGACCAGCCGCGCAATCTGGCGAAATCGGTGACAGTGGAATGAGTTCTGCCGCGCAGATGATCGCGCTTTTGCGCGGCATGGGTGATGCGCAAAAGGCGCATGAGATGGCAGAGTATCACAAGACCGCGCGGCCCTTTCTGGGTATTTCTGCGGCGGAACTGGACAGGCTGGCGCGGGACACAAGACGCGGGCTGGATCTGGATACGCGCTGTCGCCTTGCGCAGGAAATGTGGGACAGCGACATCCACGAAGCCTGCATCTTTGCCGCCAAGCTGCTGACACAGGCGCGCATCCGGCCCGATGACAGCATGGTCTGGCGCATCATCGCAGATTGGGCGCAGGGCTTTGACAGCTGGGCGCTGGCCGATCACGCCGCGATCGCCGGAAGCAAGCGGTTGCAGGCTGACCCGGCGCGGCTGGACGAATTGGAAGGCTGGACGCAAAGCCCAAATATCTGGACCCGCCGCGCGGTGCTGGTGATGACGCTGCCCTGGGCACGCCTGCCGCACCCAAAGGCGCAGGATCTGGCGGTGCGCGAACGCGTGCTGGGCTGGGCGGCAGGCTATGTGCCCGACCGCGACCGCTTCATCCAGAAGGCGATTGCATGGTGGCTGCGTGATCTGTCACGCCGCAACCCCGATTGCGTGCGGGCGTTTCTGGCGGGGCCGGGCGCTGCGCTGACGCGGCCCGCCCGCGCAGAGGCGCTGCGGTTGATCGGCAAGCCCGAGGGGTAAGCCCGGCTTGCGGGCATGTTGCCCACCAGATCAGGGGCGTGGCGGGCGCGCCATCAGGCAATGGCACCGAAGCCCCGCTCGCGCCCCGCCGGATCAGGCTTTGCCCTTGTAGATATCGACCAGCTTGCCCAGCATCGCCAGCGCATCCTCGCGCGAGCGCTGGAAGCTGTTGCGCCCGATGATCGAGCCATTGCCGCCACCATCGCGGATCGCGCGGGCATCGTCATAGACCGAATCCGCGCCTTTCCTGGCGCCGCCCGAAAACACCACGATGCGGCGACCATTGAAGCTGGCCTCCATGCAGTGTTTCACCCGCGCGGCCTGGCTGGCGATGTCGATACCTTGCTCTTCATAGACCTTTTTCGCCTCTGGCAGCATCAGATGGTCGGTCGAAAGCTTGATCTTGATGATATGCGCGCCCAGCAGCGCCGCGATCTGCGCGGCATAGGCGGCGACATCAATGCCGGTTTCGCCGTCCTTTGTGATGGCCTCGCCGCGCGGATAGGACCAGATCACAGTGGCCACGCCCTTGGCTGCGGCTTCCTCGCGCATGGCCGAGATTTCCTCGAACATCTCCAGCGCGCAATCGGAACCGGGATAGATGGTGAAGCCGATGGCCGAACAGCCCAGCCGCAGCGCATCATCGACCGAGGCCGTGATCGCCTGATTCTTGCCCGCCGTGCCCGACATCAGCGAATTGGCGCTGTTGACCTTCAGGATGGTGGGGATCTGACCGGCATAGGTATCGGCCCCGGCCTCGATCATGCCCAGCGGTGCGGCATAGGCGTTCAGCCCTGCATCCAGCGCCAGCTGGTAATGGTAATGCGGGTCATAGGCGGCGGGGTTGGGGGCAAAGCTGCGCGCGGGGCCATGCTCGAACCCCTGATCGACCGGCAGGATGATCATCTTGCCCGACCCGCCCAGCTTGCCCTGCATCAGCATGCGGCACAGATTGGCCTTCACGCCGGGGGTTTCGCCTTCGTAATTGGCAAGGATCTTCTGGACGATGCGGGTTGCGCGCATGGGGCTGCTCCTCTGTCTGGTTGGGTCATTTGCCGCAAAGGGTTAATCGGCCCATTGTGTCGAAACAATGATGATAGCGCGCCCAGGCGATGCTTTAGCGCTAACGGGCAGATACCACGGACGACAATGCCCCTTTCGTGGCAGCACCGGGGATAACATGGCGCGCAGCCTGTCCCCATGTCGTCGGGCCGTACAATGTCGGGGATGGAGCGGGTGAAGGGAATCGAACCCTCGTCGTCAGCTTGGGAAGCTGCTGCTCTACCATTGAGCTACACCCGCAACGCGCCTGTCAGATATCCCGCGCGCCCGATCCCGTCAAGCGCCTTCAGAACGGGATTTCGTCATCCATATCAGAGGGGCCGGCAGGGGCGCTGCTGCCAGAGCCATAGCTGCTGCCATATCCCTGATCATTGCCATAGCCGCCGCCGCTGCTGCTGCCGCTGCTGCTGCTGCCGCCGCCATCGCCGCTGCGCCCGTCAAGCATGGTCAGGGTGCCGCCCATTCCGGCCACGACGATATCGGTGGAATAGCGGTCCTGCCCGCTTTGATCCTGCCATTTGCGGGTTTGCAGGCTGCCCTCGACATAAACCTTGGAGCCTTTGCGCAGATATTGTTCCGCCACGCGCACCAGCCCGTCCCCGCGCAGCACGACATTATGCCATTCGGTGCGCTCGCGCTGTTCGCCGGTGTTGCGGTCGCGCCAGCGTTCCGAGGTGGCGATCCGCAGATTGCACAGCTTGCCCCCGTCGGGGAAACTGCGCACTTCCGGGTCGCGCCCCAGATTGCCGACCAGAATGACCTTGTTGACTGATCCTGCCATGTGAAACCCCCTGTTGTGCCTTGGTCGAATCCGTTGCGTTGCTGGCCGCCTTTCTCCTGTATTGCGCGATCAGGGTAAAGAAGCAATGAACGCGCGAAAGCCGATTGCTGCACCCTGATCATGGGCAGAAGGTGGCTTGCATGGCGTCCAATGCCCCGTCAGACTACATCCGAGCATAGCTTACAGGAAACCCCATGCCCTTGACTGCCCTCGATATCGATTTCGTGCGCGCGCAGTTTCCCGCTTTCAATGAAGCGGAATTGCGCGGGCAGTATTTCTTTGAAAATGCAGGCGGGTCTTATACCTGCCGCCATGTCATCGACCGGCTGACGCGGTATTATCGCGCGCGCAAGGTGCAGCCCTATGGTGCCTATGCGGCGTCGCAACAGGCCGGGGCAGAGATGGATGAGGCCCGCGACCGCCTTGCCGCGATGATGGGGGTGGCAAGCGCGTGTCTGAGCTTCGGTCCCTCGACCACGGCGAACACCTATGTTCTGGCGCAAGCCTTTGCCG
The DNA here is from genome assembly GCA_020832655.1 of Paracoccaceae bacterium. Taxonomy (GTDB): domain Bacteria; phylum Pseudomonadota; class Alphaproteobacteria; order Rhodobacterales; family Rhodobacteraceae; genus Roseinatronobacter. Next base: position 71,469 of record JAFIEF010000003.1, on the reverse strand, counting down.
AGTTGCTGCAACCGGGCGATGTGATCGTCGTCACCAATCAGGATCACGAGGCTAATTCCGGCCCCTGGCGCAGGCTGGCGGCGCGCGGGATCAGTGTGCGCGAATGGCAGATGGACCCTGACACTGGCCATCTGGACCCCGGAAGCCTGTGGCAACTGATTGATGACAAGACAAGGCTGGTCTGTTTTCCGCATTGCTCGAATGTGGTGGGCGAAATCAACCCGGTGCGCGAAATCTGCACGCGGCTGCGCGAAAAAGGTATCTGGTCCTGCGTCGATGGTGTTTCCTACGCGCCGCATGGCCTGCCTGATATCGGCGCGCTGGGGGCCGATATCTATCTGTTTTCCGCCTACAAGACCTATGGGCCGCATCAGGGCTTGATGGCGATGTCGCCCGAATTGTCAGACGCGCTGCCCAATCAGGGGCATTACTTCAATGCGGGTGTGCCCTACAAGCGCTTCACCCCTGCCGGGCCGGATCATGCCCAGATCGCGGCCTGTGCGGGGATCGCGGATTATCTCGATGCGCTTTATCTGCATCATTTCGGCAATGCTGCGGCCAGCCCGGTGCAGCGCGCCCGCGCTGTGCATGATCTGATGCGCGGCCATGAAACCACGCTGTTGCAGCCGCTGCTGGACTGGCTGCGCGCGCGCAATGATCTGCGCCTTCTGGGGCCAGTGCAGGCAGCCGATCGCGCGCCGACAGTGGCGCTGGTTCATCACCGCGCGGGCGCGGATCTGGCGCGCGATCTGGCCGCGCATGGGATCATGGCGGGCGGTGGCAGCTTTTATGCCGACCGCGCGCTTCAGGCGCTGGGGGTTGATCCGGCGCATGGCGTGCTGCGGCTGTCATTTGTGCATTATTCTTCCCCGGCCGATCTTGAAAGGCTGAAAACCGCGCTAGAACAATGCCTGTAATGACAAAAAGGGCAGGGCAGTTTGGCCGAGGATACCCCGATCATCTTGTGGTTCCGGCGCGATCTGCGCCTAGGCGACCACCCGGCCTTGCATGACGCTGCGCAAAGCGGGCGGCCTGTGATTGCGCTGTTCATTCATGACGAGGTGGTGGAGCGCTTGGGCGCAGCCCCGAAATGGCGGCTGGGCCTTGCGGTGCAGTCTTTCGCCAAACGTCTGGAAAGTATCGGCGCGCGGCTGATCCTGCGGCGCGGGCGGGCGCTGGATGTGCTGCAAGAACTGCTGGCCGAAACCGGGGCCGGGGCGGTTTGGTGGACACGCCAATATGACCCTGACCAGATCGCGCGCGACACGGCGGTGAAAGCCGCCTTGCGCGATCAGGGCGTCGCGGCGCGCAGCTTTTCCGGTCATCTGCTGTTCGAACCCTGGCAGGTCGAAACCGGGCAGGGGAAATATTACAAGGTCTATTCGCCCTTCTGGCGCGCGGTGCGCGGGCGCGATGTGGCACGCCGCCTGCCCGCGCCCCAGAGCTTGCGCATGCCCGAAAGCCTGCCGACCAGCGACACTCTGGCGGACTGGCAGATGGGCCGCGCCATGCAGCGCGGCGCGGATGTGGTGCAACCCTATCTGACCATTGGCGAGGCGGCGGCGCAGCAGCGACTGGCCGTCTTTGCCCGCGACCGCATGGAAGGCTACCACAAGGATCGCGACCGGCTGGACCGGGACGCAACCTCTGGCCTGTCGGAAAACCTGAGCTATGGCGAAATCAGCCCGCTGGCGCTGTGGGGGGGCGGCCTGCGCGGGATCGAACAGGGCAAGGCCGGGGCCGAGCATTTCCTGAAGGAAGTGGTCTGGCGCGAATTTGCCTATCATCTACTCTATCACACCCCGCATATCACCATGCAATCCTGGCGCGCGGAATGGCGAAGTTTCCCCTGGCAGGGCGACAGCCCCGATCTGTTGCGCTGGAAACAAGGGCGCACCGGGATTGCGCTGGTCGATGCCGCCATGCGCGAGCTGTATGTGACGGGCCGGATGCATAACCGCGCGCGCATGATCGTGGCCTCTTACCTGACCAAGCACATGATGACGCATTGGAAGCAGGGGCTGGACTGGTTTGCCGAAACTCTGGTGGATTGGGATCCGGCCGCCAATGCGCTGGGCTGGCAATGGGTGGCAGGCTCCGGCCCTGATGCCGCGCCCTATTTCCGCGTCTTCAACCCCGACACGCAGGCCGAAAAATTCGACCCTGACGGGGTCTATCGTCGCCGCTGGCTGGCAGAATTTGCCGATGACCCGCCGCCAACGGCCTTGCAGTTCTTCGCCGCCTGCCCGCGACGCTGGGGGCTGTCGCCCGATGACCCATATCCCGCGCCGCTGGTGGATCTGGCCACCGGGCGGGCGCGGGCGCTTGCCGCATATGAACGCCGGAAACCGGCCTGACAGGGGATTTTGAAAATGCGCGATCTTGCAGTAGAGTTTGACACCATGACAGCAGGGGCATTGACAGGGCTGGACGGGCAGGGCGGCTTGCCGCGCTATTTCGCCGCTGCCTTCCAGATGGCGCAGGGCATTGCGCGCGGGCGGCTGGACATCGCGCTGCCCGATGGGCGGCGCTTTCGCGTGCAGGGTGCGCAGCCGGGATATGTGGCCGAACTGGCCGTGCATAACCCCGATTTCTTTGCCCGACTGATCCGCGATGGCGATCTGGGCTTTGCCGAAAGCTATATGGAAGGGTGGTGGTCAACCCCGGACCTGCAAGCGCTGATGGATCTGGTCAATGACGACAACCCCGCGCTTTATGACGAGGTCTTGCCGGCGCGGCTGGTGCGCATGTGGGAACGCCTGCGCCACCGGATGCGGGCAAACTCTAAAGCGCAGGCGCGGCGCAACATTGCCCATCACTATGATCTGGGCAATGATTTCTACAGCCTGTGGCTTGATGACAGCATGACCTATTCCTCGGCGCTGTTTCAGACCGGGCAGGAAAGTCTGGAAGCGGCGCAAAAGGCAAAATATGCCGCGATGGTGGACCGGATGGACGTGCGGGCCGGGCAGCATGTGCTGGAAATCGGCTGTGGCTGGGGGGGCTTTGCCGAATATGCCGCCACGGAGCGCGGGCTGAAAGTGACCGCGCTGACGATATCGCAGGCGCAGCATGACTATGCCGTGGCGCGCATCGCCAGGGCCGGATTGTCGGATCAGGTCAAGATCCGCTTGCAGGATTACCGAGACACCAAGGGCCAGTTTGACGCCATCGCCTCGATCGAGATGTTCGAAGCCGTGGGCGAACGCTACTGGCCGCGCTATTTCAAGGCCGTGCAGGACCGGCTGAAGCCGACGGCCAAGGCCGTGATCCAGATCATCATGGTGCCCGATATCCGCTTTAATTATTATCGCAAGCATGTTGATTTTATACAGAAATATATATTCCCAGGTGGGATGCTTGGGGCGCCGTCACCGGTGCGGCGCGTGGCAGAGGCGGCGGGGTTGCGCTATGTCACAACGCATGATTTCGGCCAGAGCTATTCCGAAACCCTGCGCCGCTGGAACCGCGAGTTCGGCGCGCGCTGGCCCGATATTGCCGCGCTGGGCTATGACACGCGCTTCCGCCGGATGTGGGAGTTCTATCTGACATCCTGCGCCAGCGCGTTCCGTGCGGGAAGTTGCGATGTCACCCAGCTTGTGCTGGAGCGCCCCGCACAGCCCTGATCCCAGGGCGATTGCGGTATCGCGGCACCACCTGCATTGAACCGCCGTATCAGGCATATGCAGAGCCATGCCGGAAAGCCCTGTCAATCGATCCTGAAATCGCATTATGGTGCCGCAAAACCCGGTTCCTTCAGACCCAGTCGAGTAGTTCTGTCATGCCCACCTTCACCCGACTTGCTGCCGCGCTGATCTATGGCGTGCTCGCACTTTACGCCGCAGAGCGCTACAAGCTGCTCTATGACACCCCGCCGCAGCTGGGGCAGGCCAGCCTGTTCATGGCGATTGTGGGCGGCTATGTCGGCTGGGCGTTTGTGGGCAAGCGGATCAACGGTGCCATGCTGCACAGCATCTTTCAGGCGTTGCAGGGGGTGATTGTCACAATCCTGGCGGGGCTGACATTATATGGCATCGCAGAGGTGTTTCGTCTGGGCTACCGGATGCGCTACAGAAACCTGTATGAGGCTGTGCGCGGTTTTTTCGACATTGTCACCGAGTATCTGCTGCGCATGGCCGATCCGGGCTTTGTGGGAATGCTGGCGGCAATGGCGGTCGGGGCCGGGCTGGTGCTGACGCTGTTCTGGCGCTGGGCCGAGGCGCGCAGGTTCAAATGAGGCGTGAATGATGGGATGCCGCATCTTCCTGTTCGGCACGTTGTGCCATGATGGCTTGCGCGCCAAGGTCATGGGGCGCGCGGTTGCGGGGTGCGCGGCTGTCCTTGCGGGTCAAGCGGTGCTCGATCTGGGCGGCCTGCCGGTCCTGCACCCCGCAGCGGGCCAAGCGGCACAGGGGCTGCTGGTTGAACTTGGCAGCGCGGATCTGGCGCGGCTCGACCTCTATGAAGCCGTGTTCGACTATCGGCGCATCGACGCTACTGTGCAATGCGCGGGGCACCAGGTTGCGGCGCAACTCTATGCGCCCGCGCAGGCCGTGCCGCCCGATACCGCACGGCCCTGGCGGATCGGGGATTGGGCAGCAAGTCAGGCCGAGGCGGCGCTGGCCGCAGCCGATGATCTGTTCGCGCTGGCGGGCCAGATCGGGGTGGAAGCGCTGCGCATCCGCTACCCGATGCTGCTGGCCCATTGCGCCTCGCGCCTGCGCGCCGGGCGCGCGGCGCAGCCCGCGCGCTTGCGCCGCGACTGGGGCCGGGGGGATGTGATCTCGCGCCAGCGCATGACGCCCTATGCCTATTTCTTCGGGGTGCAGGTCGATGATCTGCGCTTTCGCCGTTTCGATGGCAGCCTCAGCCCGCTGGTGCGCCGCGCGGGCTTCGTGATGAGCGATGCCATCACGTTGCTGCCCTATGATCCGGTGCGCGACAGCGTGATGGTGATCGAGCAGTTCCGCTATGGCCCCTATCTGCGCGGCGATGCGAATTGCTGGTCGCTTGAACCCATTGCCGGCCGAATCGACCCCGGCGAAACCCCCGAAGCCTGCGCCTTGCGCGAGGCGCATGAGGAAGCGCAGCTTGACCTGCAAGCCGATGCGCTGATCAGCATCGGCAATTCCTACCCTTCGCCGGGGGCGGTATCGGAGTTTCTGTTCGGTTTCGTCGGTCTGTGCGATCTGCCCAAGACCCGCGAAGGCGTGGCCGGGGTGGCGTCAGAGGCCGAGGATATCCGCAGCCATATCCTGCCGCTTGATGATCTGATGGCGCTGATCGCACAGGGCGAGGTGCAGAACGGCCCGCTGATCCAGAGCGCCTATTGGCTGGCGCTCAATCGCGCGGAACTGCGCAAGCGCTGAGCATGGCCCTGGCCTGATGCGGTTCCCGCATCAGGCGCGCCCGCAAGGGGTGCGGGGGCGGGGGGGGTGCCCCTTGCGGGCGCTTTTGCTCAATCCGCCTGCTGGCGGCGCATCTCGGCCTCGATCTCGCGCCAGCGCGCCACGGCGCGGTTGTGATCGGCCAGATTGGTGCTGAAAGTATGCCCGCCCGTGCCATCGGCCACGAAATACAGATAGGGCGTGTCGTCAGGGTTCAGCGCCGCCGCGATGGATGCCCGGCCGGGATTGGCAATCGGGGTCGGCGGCAGCCCGTCAACACGGTAGGTGTTATAAGGCGTCACCCGGTCCAGTTCCGAGCGTCGCAGCCCGCGCCCCAGCGTGCCGCGCCCTTCGGTGATGCCATAGATCACCGTGGGGTCGGTTTGCAGCCGCATCGGCACTTGCAGCCGGTTGACAAAGACACTGGCCACCTGATGGCGTTCCTCGGGAAGGCTGGTTTCCTTTTCCACGATAGAGGCCATGATCAGCGCCTGTTCGGGGCTGTCATAGGGCAGCCCGTCGGTGCGGGCTTCCCAAAGCTCGGCCAGGATCTGTTCCTGCCGCGCTTCCAGATCGGCCAGGAATTCCTGCCGGTCGGCGCCGCGCGCAATGGCATAGCTTCCCGGTGCCAGCCAGCCCTCGCGCGGCAACTCGCCTTCCGCGCCTTCCATGAACGGGGCCAGCCGCACCCCTTCCCAGACCTGCCAGCTTGTCGCGCCTTCGGCCACGGTGATGCGGAACTGCATGTCGGGCTGGGCGGCAAAGCCTGCATATTCTTCGGGCCAGCCGCCTTCGTCGGCCTCGAACTGGCCGACAATCTCGAAGCGTTGCGTGGCCGGGTCAAGCTCGCGCAGCTGCATGTCGATGCGGGTCACGCCGATGCGGTAATGCACTTCCGAGCCGCAGCTTGACGCGCCGCCGCGCGTCAGGATGTCAAGCACCTCATCCATCGATGCCCCTTGCGGGATCAGGTAGGAACCAAAGCGCAGCCGGTCGGCGCGCTCGGTATATTGCGCGCCGATGCGGAACACTTGCTGCGAGGTGATCGCGCCCTGTTCGGCCAGCCCTTGCGAAACTGCGCGCAAGGACGCACCCGGCGCTACGCGAAAGCAGATCGCCTCTGCCAGCGGGCCAGGCCCGACAAAGCTGCGCTGCCCCGCAGAGATGACAATCGCCACCCCGATCAGGGCGACGATCATCAGCGTCAGCGCATTGGCGACAATATGGCGTATCATCAGTCTTGCGGCTTTCCGACAATCAGGCTGGCATTGGTGCCGCCAAAGCCAAATGAATTCGACAGGGCTATGTCGATCTTGCGCTTGCGTGCGGCTTTCGGGGCCAGATCAAGCGGGGTGTCCACCGCCGGATCATCCAGATTAAGCGTGGGCGGCGCGATCTGGTCACGAATCGCAAGGATGCAGAAAATCGCCTCGACCGCGCCTGCGGCCCCCAGCAAATGCCCGATCGCCGATTTGGTCGAGGACATGGTTGCCTTACCCGCATCATCCCCCAGAAGCCTTTCCACCGCCGCCAGTTCGATCACATCGGCCATCGTCGAGGTGCCATGCGCATTGATATAGTCGATCTGGTCGGGTGAAATGCCGGCACGCTTGACCGCCGCCGTCATGGAGCGCAGCGCGCCATCGCCATCTTCCGAAGGCGCGGTGATGTGATAGGCGTCGCCCGACATGCCATAGCCCAGCACCTCGGCATAAATCTTCGCCCCGCGCGCCACGGCATGGTCATACTCTTCCAGCACCACAACGCCCGCACCTTCGCCCATGACAAAACCATCGCGATCCGCGTCATAGGGCCGAGAGGCCGCCCTGGGGTCATCCGCGCGCTTGGTCGAAAGCGCCTTGCAGGCGTTGAACCCGGCAATGCCGATTTCCGAAATCGGGCTTTCGGCCCCGCCTGCGATCATCACATCGGCATCGCCCCACTGGATCAACCGCGCGGCATCGCCGATGGCATGCGCCCCGGTCGAGCAGGCCGTCACCACAGCATGATTCGGCCCCTTGAAGCCGTATCTGATGCTGACATGCCCGGAAACCAGATTGATCAGCGCGCTGGGGATGAAGAAGGGCGAAACCCGGCGCGGGCCGCGTTCCTTCAGCATCACGGCGGTATCGGCGATGGCCGACAACCCGCCAATGCCAGAGCCGATCATCACCCCGGTGCGGCAGCGGCTGTCTTCGTCTTCGGGCATCCAGCCTGAATCGCGCACTGCCTGCTCGGCGGCGGCCATGCCATAGAGGATGAATTCATCGACCTTGCGCGCCTCTTTCGGGGCCATCCAGTCATCAGGGTTGAAGCTGCCATCACTGCCATCCCCGCGCGGAACCTCACACGCATAGGTTGTGGTCAGATGGCTGGCATCAAAGCGCGTGATGGGGCCAGCCCCGGATTGGCCCGCAAGCAGGCGCGACCAGGTTTCCCCGACCCCGCAGGCCAGCGGCGTGACCATTCCAAGCCCGGTGACGACGACTCTGCGCATATGCCCTCTCTCCTGTCTTCAAGTCACATTCGCGCAGTCTGATAGCCCGAAACGCGCAACAGGGGAAGCCGTCACGGTTCGGCCCGGCGCAAACTGGCCGCCAACTGCCCAAAGCGCAAGCGCTGCCGGGTGCGATCCGGCCCGGAAGCGCTTGCGCTGCAAATGACGGCATCACTCGCGCAGGCTGTCCGCGATTTCGGCCAGAGTGTCGGCGGGGACATAGCCGCGCAGCAGTTCTGATTCCATGATGAAGGTGGGGGTGCCGCTGATTTGCAGACGCTGCGCCAGATTGCGGTTGCGGGTCAGAATCGCGGTAATTTCTTCACCCGCGCCATAGTCCAGCAAGGCCGCCCCATCCAGCCCGTGATCCTCGGCCAGATCGAGCAGCAGATCATTGGTGATGCCGCCCTGATGTTCCATCAGTTCGATATGGATCTGCTCATAGGCTGCATCCCCCGCCTGCGACAGCACGGCCATCGCAAAGCGCGCGGCCAGTTCGGATTCCGGCCCCAGTATCGGCAATTCCTTGATGATGAAGCGGATATTGCCATCGTCTTCAAGAAAGCTGAACACTTCGGGCATGGCGCGCTTGCAAAACCCGCATTGATAATCCGAAAACTCGACCAGGGTGATGTCCCCGTCCGGGTTACCGCCGACCCAGGAATGGCCGTCATGGAAGATCTCGTCGTAATTCGCCTCGATCAGCGCGGCATCCATCCCGGCCTGCTGGGCCATGTTGCGGCGTTCGAACTCTGCGACGGCTTCGAAAATGACCTCTGGGTTTTGCAGCAGATAGGCGCGCACCTGGGCGCCGAATTCGGCATCGACCGCGACCTGCGCATCCTGCGCATCCTCTACCGGCACGGCACCAAGCTGGGCCAGCGCGTCATTTTCCTGCGGGGCAGGGGCGGCGATCCCGGCCGTATCGTCCGGGGCGGGTTGTGTGTCCCCGCCGCTGGTCAGCGCCAGCACACCGATGGCCGCAGCGGCCATGCAGGTTCCAATCAAAGCCGTGTCGGACAGCGGAAGGGTCATCATCTACTCCTTGCTCAACCCCCGTGGGATGCAAATCATCCGGGGTGCGAAAATGCCGTGCCCCTTAAACCGTGACACTGGCGCAGAATCAACCCTTCCGACGATGCCTGCGACATGGTCACGCTGCTTTGAATGACGGGTTCGCATGATTTGGCGGGTGGCGGCTTTGCGCCTTGCGCAGTTCTGTGTATCCTGCGGCGATAATACCAAGAGCAGGCACAGGACATCGCACGTGCAATATCTGGCGAACCGGCAATCGGGCGGGCGCGGCAAGGCGTGTTACCTGCACATCATCGCGACATTTCTTGCTGTGGTTCTGGGGGCGGTGCTTTTGTCCCAGCCCGCGCAGGCGCAAAACGGCCTGGGCGTGCAGGCGCGCATTCTTGCCGAGGGATCGCAGATCACCCGTGACGACCAGCATTGGCGGCTGGAGCTTGCGCTCAGCCAGGCGGTGCCGTTTCGCTTTCGTCTGCTGACCCTGCCGCCCCGCGCGGTGCTGGATGTCAACACGCTGGACTGGTCCGATGCGGCAGACCTGCTTGACCTGACGGATATCCGCAAAGGGGGGCTGCCCGATGGCTGGGCGCGGCTGGTGATCGATCTGGGCGGGCCGTTCGTGCCGCAAAGCGTGTCGCAGCAGGTGGATGCAGAGACCGGGCAGGCGCGGCTGTCGATTTACCTGCACAAGACCGAGCGTGACAGCTTCGAGGCCCGCGCGATGTCGGAAACAGGCTTTGTTGCGCGTTTCCCCGACAGGTTCCTGCATCCTGACGCGGCTGCGCATGGCGCATCGTCAGCTTCTGATCGGGTGCGCCCGGTGGTGATGCTGGACCCCGGACATGGCGGCATCGACCCCGGTGCGGAACGTGACGGCATTCGCGAATCCGATCTGGTGCTGGCCTTTGCCCGCAAGCTGCGCGAGGAATTGCAGCGCCGCGACAGCGTTGATGTGGCGATGACGCGCGATGCTGATATCTTCGTGTCGCTTGACGGGCGCATCCGCGCGGCCCGCGCGGCAGGCGCGGATCTGTTCATTTCCCTGCATGCCGATGCGCTGCCCGAAGGGCTGGCCAGCGGTTCGGTAATATATCTGCTGGGCGACAAGGCCAGCGATGACAGCGCCGCCTATCTGGCCGAACGCCATGACCGGGCCGATCTGCTGGCAGGCGTCGATCTGGCGCGCAACACTGATGATATTGCGCGGGTGCTGATGTCGGTGGCCTGGCAGGATACTGCGCCGCGCTCGAAATCGCTGGCCGAGGCGTTTGTGGACAGTATCGGCAGCCACGGCTTGCGTCTGCATCGCCGCCCGGTGCAGGCGGGCGCGTTCAGCGTGCTGCGTGCGCCCGACATGCCTTCGGTGCTGATCGAGCTGGGCTTCATGTCCAGCCCGCGCGATCTGGCCAATCTGCAAGATCCGGACTGGACCGCGCGCATGGTCACGGCAATGGCCGACGGGATCGAAAGCTGGCTGGAGCTGGATCAGGCGCAAAGCGGGTTGCGTCGCCGCTAGGCTTTTGCACCTCACACAATTTGCCCACCGCCACTGTCGAGGCAGCAGCAGAGGGCGGGGTCTTGTCCCCGCGGGGACAAACCCGCAGGCCGCCCCGCCGGTCGCGCGCATTTCAGCGTCGCGCGTTGGCCAACCGCCGGAATACGCCGCGCAATAAATTGCCCGGCCCAAAACGTCAGGGCGCCCTTCCGCAGACGGGCACTGCGCGGCTCGTCTCTGGCCGTCAACTCTGCTCGGGCATGGCAGGGGCAGGCACCGGCAGGCGCTGCAACCCGTCCAGAAAGGCGCTCAGATCATCGGTGTGATGATGGATATGCGGGGCGTCATGGCGGTCGGGGGCGACATGCACCGTGCGCATTCCCATCGCATGGGGTGCGGCCAGATTGCGCGGGTCATCCTCGAACATCGCGGCCTGGGTCGGCTCCAGCCCGTCGCGCGAAAACACTCGCGCAAAGGCGCCCTGTTCGGGCTTGGGCAGAAAATCGGCATGTTCCACCCCGTAAACTGCATGAAACACCCCCGACAGGCCGCGCGCCGCGATCACCCGCTCGGCATAGAAGCGCGAGCCATTGGTATAGACGATCCTGCGCCCGGGCAGATCCGAAATGCGCGCGCGCAGATCATGATCGGCAGGCACGACCGAGAAATCGATATCATGCACCGCGTCCAGATAGGGCAGGGGGTCGATATCATGGCGCTGCATCAACCCCGCCAGCGTGGTGCCATGTTCGGCCCAGTATTTGCGCCGCAGCGTATCGGCGGTGGGGCGGTCGACTTGCAGCACATCCATGACATAGCTGACCATGCGCGCCTCGATCTGGTCGAACAGTCGCAACTCTGGCGGGTATAGCGTGTTGTCCAGATCGAAGACCCAGGCCGTGACATGTGTGAAATCGGGGTGTGTCATGGTGGCAAGATGGTCGCGATCCGCGCCGGGTGCAAGCTTTGGCGCTTGTGTTTCGGGGCGATGCAGGGTTTGCTTTCGGATCAGATCATGTTGAAAGACCACCATGTCAGAGATGAAGTCCCCCAAAGACGCCTATCACCTGATCCTCGAAGCAATAGATACCGGACTCTACCGTCCCGGTGATCGGCTGGTCGAATCCGAACTGGCAGAGCGTTTCGGTGTTTCGCGCACCCCGATCCGCGAAGCCTTGCAGCGGCTGGAAACGCAATCTTTGCTGACACGTGACGGGCGTTCGCTGATCGTGGCTTCGCTGGATCACAACCAGTTGGCAGAGCTGTATGCCGTGCGCGCCGAGCTTGAAGGCTTCGCCGCAAGGCTTGCCGCGCGCCACGCCACCGAAGAAGAGGTCCGCCTGCTGCGCGCGATGGTGGAAGACGACCGCAAGTTGATGAATGATCCGCAGGCGCTGAGCCGCGCCAACCGCCGCTTTCACAAGCAGATACATCTGGCCTCGCATAACCGCTATCTGGTGCAGCAGCTTGATCTGGTGCATCGCTCAATGGCGCTGCTGGCTACGACATCAATCAGCTTTGAAGGGCGCGGCAAGCAGACGATTGCAGAGCATTCCAGCATTGTCGAAGCCATTGCCGCGCGTGATGGCAATGGCGCCTATGAGGCGCTGAAAGAACATATCTCGACCGCGTTCCTGACCCGGCTGCGCCAGGATGCGCAGCAAGAAAGCCGTTACGCACTATAGGGGGCAGACCCCGGCTATTGCTGCGTCAGGCCAGCTTTTGCTTGACCAAAGCACCGGCCCTGGCGAAATCCATCTGTCCGGCATGGCGCTGCTTTAGCACGCCCATGACGGTGCCGATGTCACGCAAGGATGACGCGCCGGTTTCGGCAATCACGGCATCGATGGCCTTGGCAGTTTCGTCCTCTGACATCTGTCTGGGCAGGAAAGTCTCGATGACCACAATCTCGGCGTTTTCCTTTTCGGCCAGATCCAGCCGCGCGGCCTCTTCATAGGCGCGCGCCGAATCGCGGCGCTGCTTGACCATGCGCGTCAGCACGGCAATCAGTTCGCTATCGCCGATCTCGCCGCTTTTGCCCTCGCCGCGCGCGGCAATGTCGCGATCCTTGATCGCGGCATTGATCAGGCGCAGCGTGGCCAGCCTTGTGCTGTCCTTGGCTTTCATCGCGGCCTTCAATTCGGTGCTGATCTTGTCACGCAAGGACATGGCTGTTTCCTGTTCTGACCTGTGATATCACCGGCGCGACCCTATCCAAGCGCGCCCCAAGCGACAAGAAGGGAAATCGGCCGCCGAATCCGATCTGCCTTGCAGGCTCACGCTGGCGGCATCGCAAACGGGCCGGATTCGCTTGATTCTTCCCCGGCAGTTGCGTAGGTTCCGCCGAAATCCGAAAATGACGGAGCAGCCTTTCATGTGTGCGCAGACACTCAAACCCACCGCATGCCTTGTTCTGGCAGATGGGACGATCTTTTATGGCCGCGGCTTCGGGGCCACGGGCGAAACCGTGGCAGAGCTGTGTTTTAACACGGCGATGACGGGCTATCAGGAAATCATGACCGACCCGTCCTATGCCGGGCAGGTGATCACCTTTACCTTTCCCCATATCGGCAATGTCGGCGTGAACCCCGAAGATGACGAAACCGCAGAGCCGGTCGCGGCAGGCATGGTGGTGAAATGGGATCCCACAAACCCGTCGAACTGGCGCGCGGCTGAAGCGCTGGTTGACTGGCTGACGCGGCGCGGGCGGATCTGCATTGGCGGGGTGGATACGCGCCGCCTGACCCGCGCCATTCGCCAGCAAGGCGCCCCGCATGTCGCGCTGGCGCATGACCCTGACGGAAATTTCGACATCGAAACGCTGGTGGCCAAGGCACGCGCCTGGCAGGGGCTGGTGGGGCTGGATCTGGCCAGGGAAGTCACCTGCGCCCAAAGCTATCGCTGGGATCAGATGCGCTGGGCATGGCCTGATGGCTACACCCGCCAGACAGCGCCCTTGCACAAGGTTGTGGCCATTGATTACGGCGCCAAGCGCAACATCCTGCGCTGTCTGGCCTCTGCGGGGTGTGATGTCACGGTGCTGCCCGCCACTGCCACAGCCGAAGATGTGCTGGCGCTGAACCCCGATGGGGTGTTCCTGTCCAATGGGCCGGGTGATCCGGCGGCGACGGGCGTCTATGCCGTGCCGATGATTCAGGGCGTGCTGAAAGCCGATCTGCCGGTTTTCGGGATCTGTCTGGGGCATCAGATGCTGGCGCTGGCGCTGGGGGCAAAGACCGTGAAGATGAATCACGGCCATCACGGGGCCAATCATCCGGTCAAGGATCATGACACCGGCAAGGTAGAGATCACTTCGATGAATCATGGCTTTGCGGTGGACAGTCAAAGCTTGCCCGAAGGGGTTGTGGAAACCCATACCTCGCTGTTTGACGGGTCGAATTGCGGGATTCGGGTCCAGGGCAAGCCTGTCTTTTCGGTCCAGCATCACCCAGAGGCCAGCCCCGGCCCGCAAGACAGCTTCTACCTGTTCGAGCGCTTTGCAGAGGCGATGGTTGCGCGCAAGGCGGGTTAAGGCTGCCTTAATCATTCCTTAACCATGTTCATGCTCCAGTTTGCCCTTGGCAAGCCGGGTGCAGCATGTATGGCGATCAGACCCTATCCACACTTCAGGTGCCGCGCGCCCCCGCACGATTGTCGCTTGTGCGCTCTACGGTGCCCGACAGGGTGCCGTTGGGCGAAATCCTGATCAGGATGGGGGCGATTGGCCCTGATGATCTGCTTCAGATGCGCCAGTTGCAGTCGCACCAGGCCGGAACTCTGGGCGAGATCCTGATCGCGCAGGGCGTGATCAGCGAACAGGTTCTGCTTCAGGCATTGGCACGACAATTCGACACCCGGATTGTCACGGCTTCGGGTGCCACGCTGGACCCTGCGCTGGTGGATACTGTCGGGCTGGCGCGATGTCTCAGGCTGCAATGCCTGCCATTGCGCAATGCCGGTGCCGTCACTGTCGTCGCCACCCCGCGCCCGGATCAGTTTGATCGCCACCGCCCCATATTGGAAGCCGCGCTCGGCCCGGTGGTCCCCGTGGTCATGTCCGAGCGCGGTATGCATGCGCTGGTTCTGCGCACCCGCCGCCAGCGCCTGAAGCTTTGGGCCGAAACCAGTGTCGCCGGGCAGGCAAGCTGCCGGACCATGCGGCTTTCAGGCTTGCGCCATGCGGCGCTGGCGGTATTGCTGCTGCTGGCCTTCCTGCTGATCCTGTTTCCCGCAGCCGTCATGGTTGCGCTGCTGGTTGTGGTGGGGGTGTTTCTGGCGCTGACATCGGCGCTGAAGCTGCTGGCGGCGCTGGCTGCGTATCGTTACCCCGAAAGCCGTGCGCCGCCCGTGCCCGGCAACAAGATCGTGATACAGCGCAAACCCATCGTCACGCTGCTGGTGCCGCTTTACAAGGAACCCGAAACCGTGCCCCGCCTGCTGCGGCGGCTGGCGCGGCTGACATGGCCGCGCAACCTGCTGGATGTGTTGCTGATCGTCGAAGAGGATGACCACGCAACCCGCGCCGCACTTGCTGCCGCGCAATTGCCACGCTGGATGCGCATCATCCCGGTGCCGGATGCCAGGCTGCGCACCAAGCCGCGCGCGCTCAATCACGCGATGCTGTTTGCGCGGGGCAGCATTGTCGGCGTCTATGACGCCGAGGATGCGCCAGAGCCGGACCAGATCCACCGCGTCGTCCAGTGCTTCAATGATGGCCCGCCGGATCTGGCCTGCGTGCAGGGGGTGCTGGATTTCTACAATCCGCGCGCCAACTGGATCGCGCGCTGTTTCACCATCGAATACGCAGTCTGGTTCCGCTTGATCCTGCCGGGGATGCAGCGGCTGGGGCTGGCGGTGCCGCTGGGGGGCACCACGCTGTTTTTCCGCCGCGATGTTCTGGAACGCCTTGGCGGGTGGGATGCGCATAATGTCACCGAAGACGCCGATCTGGGCATTCGGTTGGCGCGACATGGCTACTACACCCAGCTTCTGGACACTGTGACCTATGAGGAAGCCAATTGCCGCGCCCTGCCTTGGGTGAAGCAACGCTCGCGCTGGCTGAAGGGCTACGCGGTCACATGGCTGGTACATATGCGCGCGCCGATGCTGCTGTGGCGGCAATTGGGGGCGTGGCGGTTTTTCGGGGTGCAGGTGCTGTTTTTGGGCACGCTGGTGCAATTCGCGCTGGCGCCGCTTCTGTGGTCCTTCTGGCTGATATTGCTGGGCATTGGCCATCCACTGCTTGCGGCGCTGCCAATGGCTGTCATAATAGGCTTCATCGCGTTGTTTTTGCTGTCAGAAGCGATCACCCTGTCAATCGGCTTTCTGGCCTTGCGCGCGCGCCATCACCGCCATCTGCGATTGTGGCTGCCTGCGCTGCATGCCTATTTTCCCTTGGCGGTTCTGGCGGTTTACAAGGCATTGTGGGAACTTCTTGCCGCGCCCTATTACTGGGACAAGACCAGCCACGGCGCGCATGGATCAGCGCTTGACGTGATTGCGGTTCACGGCCAAAGCTGAGCCGGATCAGGAACCGCACCGGCAGCGCAGGAAAATGCTCTATTTTCAGAAACAGAATCTGGTCTTGTTCGCAACGCCCAAAACCGCCAGCACATCGCTGGAGGCCGCCCTTGCCCCCCATGCCGATATCGTGCTGCAGGGCGATCCGCGTATCAAGCATTGCACCTTTCACCGCTATCGCTGGCGGTTCGAGAAGTTCCTGCGCATCTTTGTCGACACGCCGCCCGAAACCGTGGCGATGATCCGCGAGCCAGAGGATTGGCTGAGCAGCTGGTTCCGCTTTCGCCACGGGTCGTGGCTGGATGGCACCGCGCGCAGCACGCGGGGGTTGAGCTTTGATGATTTCGTCGCAGGCTATATCCAGCAGCCAAAGCCCGAATTTGCCGCTGTCGGGTCGCAATCGGCCTTCCTGACCCACCCCAATATCGCGGATGATCAGGTGCAGACGCTTTGGCGTTATGATGCCATGCCCGCCTTTACCCAATGGTTGCAGGACCGGCTGGGCGTGGTGCTGGATTTGCCGCAAATGAATGTCTCGCCCAGCTTTGACACCCCTTTGGGCGATGATCTGCGCGTCAGGCTGCAAGCCCATTGCGCGCGCGATTATGCGCTATACGATGGCGCGCGCAGCACGCCCTGACCCCCCTTGACCGCGAGGCACGACATGACGCTAGAAACCCGTATCCGGCAGGCCCGAGGCGAAATCCCGGCTGATCTGGTCCTGCGCGGCGGGCAGGTGCTGTGTCTGGTCACGGGCGACATGATCAGCGGCGATGTCGCGATCTGCGGCGATACCATCGTGGGCATTGGCGCGGCGTATGACGGGGCCGAGGTAATCGATGTCAGCGGGCAGATACTGGTTCCGGGCTTCATCGACACGCATCTGCATATCGAATCCTCGCTGGTCACACCGTTCGAATTTGACCGCATGGTTGCCCCGCGCGGGGTGACCACGGCAATCTGCGACCCGCATGAGATTGCCAATGTCGCGGGCAGCCGTGGCATTCAGTATTTTCTGGATGCCGCCACGCGCACGGTGATGGATATTCGCGTCAACCTGTCGTCTTGCGTGCCTTCGACCCATATGGAAACCGCGGGCGCCGCGCTGGATGCCAGGGCGTTGTTGGCGTTGCGCGATCACCCCCAGATCATCGGGCTGGCCGAGTTCATGAACTTCCCCGGTGTCATTCATCGCGACCCCGGCTGCATGGCCAAGCTGCACGCCTTTCAGGGCGGGCATATTGACGGGCATGCGCCGCTTTTGTCAGGGCGCGACCTGAACGCCTATATCAGCGCGGGCATTCGCACCGAACATGAATCGACCACATCTGACGAGGCACGCGAAAAGCTGCAAAAGGGGTTGCGCTGCCTGATCCGCGAAGGATCGGTCAGCAAGGATATGGTGGCGCTGGCCCCGCTGCTGACGCCGCTGAGCGCACCCTATATGTGCCTGTGCACCGATGACCGCAACCCGCTCGATATTTCCGAACATGGCCATCTCGATCACATGATCCGCAGCCTGATCGCACTGGGCTGCGACCGGCTGGCGGTTTACCGCGCGGCCGCGCTTTCGGCGGCCGAAGCGTTCGGGCTGAAAGATCGCGGCCAGATCGCGCCGGGCAAGCGCGCCGATATCGTGGTGCTGCCGGACCTTGACGAGTGTCGCGCCAGCCTGGTGCTGTGCGGGGGGCAGGTGGCGAATGACGCAAGCTTCGCCGCGCGCAGGCTGATTGATCCCGTGGCGCGCAATTCGGTGCGCGCGCCCGCGCTTGGCCCGCAGGATTTCCGCTGTCCCTCGAACATCCCTGATACGCCTGTGATCGGGATCATCGAAGGCAAGATATTGACCCGGCATCTGCGCGAAGACATCGCGCCCGAAGATGGTGACAAACGCCCCGATCCCGCGCGCGATCTGGCGCGGGTGGCGGTGATCGAACGGCATGGCCGGAACGGCAATATCGCCACCGGCTTCGTGCGCGGCTTCGGGCTGCAAAGGGGCGCGATTGCCGCCACTGTTGCGCATGATCACCACAATATCGTCGCGGTCGGGGTGGATTACGCGGATCTGGCGCTTGCCGCCAACCGCCTGTCACAGATCGAGGGCGGCTTCGTCGTGGCCGAGGGGGGCGAGATTCGCGCCGAACTGGCCTTGCCGGTCGCTGGGCTGATGTCGCTTGACCCGTTCGAACAGGTCCATGAACGGCTGGTCAAGCTGCGCGCTGCGGCGCGCGCCCTGGGCGTCACGCTGGAAGAGCCGTTCCTGCAACTGGCCTTCATCGCGCTTCCGGTCATCCCGCATCTGAAGATCACCGATCACGGCATGATCGATGTCGACCGGTTCGAAGTGATCTGACCCGAAGCCCCCCTTTCATCCTTGTCCCAAATATCCCGGGGTCCGGGGCAGCGCCCCGGGGGGCGGCGTCAATGCGCCTCGGCCCAGCTGTCGCCTGTGCCTGCATCCACCACCAGCGGCACATCCAGTTGCAGCACGGGTTCGGCGGCGCTTTCCATCACTTGTTTCACCCGCGCAATGGTGTCGTCCACCGCGTCTTCAGCCACTTCGAACACCAGCTCGTCATGCACCTGCAACAGCATCTTCGCCGGAAGATCGGCAATCGCTGCGGGCACGCGGATCATGGCGCGGCGGATGATATCTGCCGCCGTGCCCTGAATGGGGGCATTGATCGCCGCGCGGCGCGCAAAGCCTGCCGCCGGCCCCTTGGCGTTGATCTCTGGCGTATGAATGCGTCGGCCAAACAGGGTTTCGACCCGGCCATGTTTCCTGGCGAATGCGATCGTGTCATCCATATAGGCGCGGATGCCGGGGAAGCGTTCGAAATACGTGTCGATGAAGGCTTGCGCATCGGCGCGCGGAATGCGCAGATTGCGCGCCAGCCCAAAGCCCGAAATGCCGTAGATCACGCCGAAATTGATCGCCTTGGCCTGCCGCCGGATATCCGGTGTCATCTGATCCAGCGGCACGCCGAACATCTCTGACGCGGTCATGGCATGGATGTCATGGCCTTCGCGAAACGCCGCTTTCAGGCTGTCGATATCCGCGATATGCGCCAGTATCCGCAGCTCGATCTGGCTGTAATCCAGCGCCACCAGCTTCTGGCCCCTTTCCGCCACGAAAGCGGTGCGGATGCGGCGGCCTTCCTCGGACCGGATCGGGATATTCTGCAAGTTCGGATCGGTCGAGGCCAGCCGCCCTGTCACCGCGCCCGTAATGACATAAGAGGTATGCACCCGCCCGGTTTCGGGGTGGATATGGGTTTGCAGCGCATCGGTATAGGTGGATTTCAGCTTGGATAATTGCCGCCAGTCCAGCACGCGGGCGGGCAGGTCATGGCCTTCTGCGGCCAGATCCTCCAGCACATCGGCCCCGGTGGCATAAGCGCCGGTCTTGCCTTTCTTGCCGCCTTCGAGCGACATTTTGTCAAACAGGATCTCGCCCAGCTGCTTGGGGCTGCCGACATTGAAGCGCTCGCCCGCCAGCTCATGGATTTCGGCCTCCAGCGCGGCCATCTTCTGCGAGAAAGCGTTTGACATGCGCGACAGGATATCGCGGTCGACCTTGATGCCGTGCCGCTCCATCGTTGCCAGCACCGGCACCAGCGGGCGTTCGAGCGTCTCATAGATGCGCGTCACCTGCGCCTGATGCAGGCGCGGCTTGAAGTCCTGCCACAGCCGCAGCGTGATATCGGCGTCTTCGGCGGCATAGCGGGTCGCGTCCTCTATCCCCACCTGATCAAAGGTGATGGCGGATTTGCCCGACCCCAGCAGCGTCTTGATCGCAATCGGCTGGTGGTTCAGATAGCGCTCCGACAGCGTGTCCATGCCATGCCCGTGCAACCCGCCATTAAGCGCATAGGACATCAGCATGGTGTCATCGATGGGGGCGACATTGATGCCGAGATTTGCAAAAATCTTGGCGTCATATTTCATGTTCTGCCCGATTTTCAGGATGGCGGGGTCTTCCAGAACGGGTTTGAGTGCCTTGAGCGCGTCTTCCAGCGGGATCTGCCCCTCGACCAGCTCGGCGGCTCCGAACAGATCGCCGCTGCCTTTGCTATGTTGCAGCGGGATATAGGCGGCATGGCCCGCCTCGACGCAAAGCGAAATCCCCACAAGCTCGGCGCGCATCTCATCCAGGCTGGTGGTTTCGGTGTCGATGGCGACATGGCCGCGCTCTTCTATGCGCGCGATCCAGCCCTTCAGCGTGGCGATATCGGCGATGCAGTCATATTGTGCCGCGCTGAAGGCGGGGGTTTCGGGGGGGGTGGCCGCGGGCGCGTTCTGGGGCGCGATTTCCGGCAGGGCAGGGGGTTCGGTGCCAAAGGCTTCGGCCACGCGCCGGGTCAGGGTGCGGAATTCCATCTGGTTCAGGAAGCCCAGCAGCGCTTCGGGGTCGGGGGCTTTGACTTCCAGACTGCACAGGTCGAAATCCAGCGGTGTCTGATCATCCAGCCGCACCAGACGGCGCGACATGCGAATCTGCTCGGCATTGTCCAGAAGCGTCTGGCGGCGCTTGGGTTGCCTGATCTCGTCCGCGCGCTCCAGCAGCGCATCCAGATCGCCATATTCATTGATCAGAAGTGCGGCGGTCTTGATGCCGATCCCCGGCGCGCCGGGGATGTTGTCGACCGAATCGCCGGCCAAAGCCTGCACATCCACCACCCGGTCGGGGCCGACACCGAATTTTTCCTGCACTTCATCAACGCCGATGCGCTTGTTCTTCATCGCATCCAGCATCTCGACCCCGTCGCCGACAAGCTGCATCAGATCCTTGTCGGATGAAATGATGGTCACGCGCCCGCCCGCTTCGCGCGCCTGACGCGCCAGCGTGGCGATGATGTCATCTGCCTCGAAATCCTCGATCTCTATCGTGGCCAGGTTGAAAGCGCGGCTGGCCTCGCGCGTCAGCGGGAATTGCGGGCGCAGATCCTCTGGCGGTTCGGGGCGGTTGGCCTTGTACTGGTCATAAATCTCGTTGCGAAAGGTTTTGGACGAATAATCGAAGATCACGGCGGCATGGGTGGGCGCATCGGCGCTGGCACCGTTTTCGCCCAGATAGCGCCACAGCATGTTGCAAAAACCCGCCACCGCCCCCACTGGCAGCCCGTCGGATTTGCGCGTCAACGGCGGCAGGGCGTGATAGGCGCGGAAGATATAGGCCGAGCCGTCAATCAGATGCAGGTGGCTGCCTTTGCCGAAACTCATCTTGCGGCTCTCCTTGTCGGGCCTTGGGGGCTGTGGTTAGATGCTGGGGCAATTGTTTTCGAATGAAGGTATTTCACATGCGTCTGGTCTGTTCAATCATCGCCTTTGCGGCGTTCATGTCCTTGCCCGCCACAGCCCTTGACCTGCCCGATTGCGAAAACCGTCCCAATGACAGCGCCAGTTGCAGCCCGATTGTGGCCTGCATGCCGGGAACAGGTGTGTATCTGGTGGGCCGCGCCATTGGCTGGAATGAAGGCACGCTGGAAGGGGTGACGAATACCGGCGTGACCTGCACCGGAACATGGCATGTGGGTCAGAGCCTGGCCCTGGGTCATGCCGCGTTTTCCTGCGATGACGGGCTAGCGGGGCGCCTGATCTATTACTATCAGGACAATGTTACCGGCACCGCGCGCGGCGCGGGGGTGATCCGCGGGTTTGGGCGCATCCGGGCATGGTCGGGCCACAATATCCGCGAATTTCTGGACAAAAGCGGCGCGCGCGTCGATGGCGAATTAATGTGCGGTGAAACGCCGATGCTGATCAGCGGCAGTTATGCTGCATTGTCATCGGCATAATCGCGATGGATGAAGCGCTTGTCGCAATAGGGGCATTCGACCATGCCGGTCTCATGGCTGAGCGACAGCCAGACGCGCGGATGCCCCAGCGCGCCTTCGCCGCCATCGCAGCATACGCGCATGGTCGTCACAATCTCGGTTTCCGGGGCGTCATGGGCTGTGTTCGACATCGGCTTCATACCCTTTTCCTTAGCCATCACTTGGCAGATACATACCCGATCCAGCATCGCGGGCAAGAGGCAGGCGCGGCTCAGCCCGGTGCTGGCCCGTAGCGGTTGGCCCCGGCATCGCCTTTCAGCAGGCCCAGTTCGATAACCGCCCAGATCGTCACGATCATAGAGATCAGCCCGAGCGCCAGCACGAAATTGCCCGGCATCATGCCCGGCCCGCCCATTCCCGGCGGCATTGCCCGATAGCCGATCTGGAAAGCGTCAAGCACACTAAGCAGCAGCCCCGGCAGGAAGAATATCGCCACTCGTGGCATTGGCGGCTTGTCGCGATCGGCCAGCCGCTTCACGGTCAGCGCAATCGCAGGATAGAGCAGCGCAAGCGAGACCAGCAGCATCACGATGCGCCCAAACAGATTATCGCCCAGCACGATCCCGACAATGATGGCGATCACGATGGCCGCGATCACCAGAACCAGCACCCCCAGCCAGAACTGGCCGCGCGCGATGCGCCCGTCAAAACTTGTCAGCAGCTCTCTCATGGCGCGATCTCCTGTTCATGGCCGTGCGGGGGCAGGCTACGGGCAGGGGGGCGGCCGGGTCAAGAAGGTGCTGCACGCTTTTCATTCCGGCGCAGCTTGCTATGTTCGCGCCAAGGCACAGGCGACAGCAAGGGGCAGGGGCATGGCCGCGAATGCGATCGAGATCACGGGGCTGCGCAAGGTCTATGCCGGACACAGGGGCGCCCCCCCTCAGGAGGCGCTGAAAGGGATCGATCTGGATATTCCCACCGGCAGCATCTTCGGGCTTCTGGGGCCGAACGGGGCGGGCAAATCGACGCTGATCAATATTCTTGCCGGGTTGGTGCTGAAAACATCAGGGCAGGTGCGCATCTGGGGCTTTGATCAGGATGTGAACCCGCGCCAGTCGCGCGCTTCGATCGGGGTGATGCCGCAAGAGTTGAACATGGACCCTTTCTTCACCCCGCGCGGGGCGCTGGAAGTGCAGGCGGGCTTGTATGGCGTGCCCAGATCACAACGTCGCACCGCCGAAATCCTTGATCTGATCGGGCTGACCGACAAGGCAGAAGCCTATGCCCGCACCTTGTCAGGGGGGATGCGACGGCGCTTGCTCTTGGGCAAGGCGCTGGTGCATGCGCCACAGATTCTGGTGCTTGATGAGCCAACCGCGGGCGTGGATATCGAGTTGCGCCAGATGCTGTGGGCGAATGTGCGCAAGCTGAACGCGCAGGGCATGACCATCATCCTGACCACGCATTATCTGGAAGAGGCCGAAGAGATGTGCGACGAAATCGCCATCATCAATCATGGCGATCTGGTGGTGCGCGACAAGACACAGGCGCTGCTGTCGCATCTTGATGCCAAGACATTGCTGCTGACCTTGCGCGCCGAAACTGCGCTGCAACTGCCCGAGGGCGTCAGCGCCGAAAAGCTGGCAGATGGGCGCCTGGCGTTGACTTATAGTCGCATGCGCGTTTCGGCGGGCGACATCCTGTCAGCGGTTTCGGCCTCGGGGGCAGAGATCGCCGATGTCACCTCGCGCGAGCCCGATCTGGAAGATGTCTTCCTGTCGCTGACCGCGTCGCGTGGTGGCTGAACGCTGCCGCGCCTATTCCCCCTCGTCCAGACGCCGGATGCTCAGCCGGGTGATGCGGTTGCCCTCGCGTTCGAGTATCCTGAAGCGGCAGCCGTGGAACGAAAATTCCTGCCCTGTTTCAGGGATGGTCTGGGCTTCATGGATCACCAGCCCGGCCACTGTCACCGCCTCGTCATCGGGCAGCGACCAGTCCATCGCGCGGTTCAGGTCGCGGATCGTCATCGCCCCGTCGCTCAGCAATTCACCGCCTGGGCCGTGTTCCAGTTCCGGCGCGTCAGAGACATCATATTCATCCTCGATCTCACCCACGATCTCTTCCAGAATGTTTTCCAGCGTGATCAGCCCGTGCAGCGCGCCATATTCATCCACCACCAGCGCGAAATGCCGCCGCAATTTCAGGAAATGGCGCATCTGTTCATCCAGCGGGGTGGTTTCAGGCACGAAATAGGGGGGGCGGACAATGCTCTCCAGCCGTAAATGGCGCACCGCCTTGACCCGCCCCTTGCGCAGCATGACCTGATGATGCACCTCGCGCATCAGATCGCGCACATTCAGCACACCGATGATGTTTTCCTGCTCGCCGCGATAGACCGGAAAGCGCGAATGCGAAGAGTTCACGCATTGCGCGATGATGTCTTCCATTGGCGCGTCGGCATCGACCATCTCGATCTGGCTGCGATGCAGCATGATTTCCTCGACCGTGCGCTCGCCCAGATCAAGCGCGCCCAGCAGCCGGTCGCGATGTTCCTTTTCCACCGATCCGCTGGAATGTCCCAGCGCCAGCGTGCCTGCGATTTCCTCATGCACCGACAGGATATGGCGGTCGGGGTCGATCGTCACCCCGAACAGCGCCAGCACCCGGCGCACCAGAAAGCGCACCACTGTCACTACGGGCGAGAAGATCCGCACCACCCAGCGCAGCAGCGGGGCCACGCGCGTCGCGGCCGTTTCGGGGTTGGAAATCGCATAGGTCTTGGGCAGCACCTCGGCGAAGATCAGCACCAGGGCGGTCATCACCAGCGTGGCCAGCGCCACGCCGCTATCACCAAACAGCCGCGTGAACAGCGCTGTCGCCAATGACGCGGCCAGAATATTGACCAGATTATTGCCCAGCAGGATGGCCCCGATCAGCCTTTCGCTGTCATCGGTCAGATCCAGCGCGGTTTCGGCCCCCTTGCTGCCCTTGTCGGCCTGCGCCTTCAGCTTGCCGCGGCTAGAGGCTGTCAGCGCGGTTTCCGAGCCGGAAAACAGTCCCGAAATCACCAACAGGGCAAGAATAGACCCCGCACTGACCCAGAACGCGGTGTCCAGAAAGCTGGCGAAATCGCCCATTCTTGGTAAGATCCTCTGTAATCCTGCCACGACTCTAGGGGCTTGCGCGGCGTGCGTCCAGTCGCCGCGCGCAAACCGGGCCGATGCCACGGCATGAATGCCACGGGCTTGACCAATCGCGCCCGGCGCGTCACATGCATCTGACCATGTTCCAGTCCGACACGCTTGACCAGATCACTCGCCGCTTCGGCTATCTTGAAGCCCGCCTGATGGAAGGCGGGGGGACCGAGGATATCTCGGCGCTGTCGCGCGAATATTCCGAACTCAAGCCCGTGGTGGACCAGATCAGCGCCTATCAGCAGGCGCTGGCCGCGCGAGCCGAGGCCGAGGCGCTGCAATCGGACCCTGAAATGCGCGAACTGGCGCAGGAAGAACTGTCGCGGCTGGAGAGCGAACTGCCCGAACTGGAACAAGCCCTGCGGCTGGCGCTTCTGCCCAGGGACGCCGCCGATGCCCGCCCCGCCATTGTCGAATTGCGCCCCGGCACAGGGGGCGAGGAAGCCAGCCTGTTCGCCGCCGACTTGCTACGCATGTATCAGCGCTACGGCGAAGCGCGCGGCTGGCAGGTGCAGATCATCAGCTATACCGAGACAGAGCTTGGCGGGCTGCGCGAAGCGGTGATCCGCATCGCGGGCAAGGGCGCCTTCGCGCGGCTGAAATTCGAATCCGGCGTGCATCGTGTGCAGCGTGTGCCGGTGACGGAATCGGGCGGGCGCATCCACACTTCGGCGGCCACGGTCGCCGTGCTGCCCGAAGCTGAAGAGGTCGATATCGACATCCCAGCGCAGGATATCCGCATCGACACGATGCGCGCCTCTGGTGCGGGCGGGCAGCATGTCAACACCACCGATTCGGCGGTGCGCATCACCCATCTGCCCACCGGGCTGGTGGTGACATCATCGGAAAAATCGCAACATCAGAACCGCGCGATTGCGATGCAGGTGCTGCGCGCGAAGCTTTACGATATGGAACGCCAGCGCGCCGATGCCGACCGCGCCAGCGCGCGCAAGGCGCAGGTCGGGTCGGGGGATCGTTCGGAACGCATCCGCACCTATAACTTCCCGCAGGGGCGGATGACGGATCATCGCATCAACCTGACGCTCTACAAGCTGGACGCGGTGATGCAGGGCGATCTGGACGAGGTGATCGATGCGCTGATCACAGCCGATCAGGCGGCGCGGCTGGCGGCGCTGGAAGAATGAGCACCGGCGCAGATCTGCTGGCCGAAGGCGTGGCGCGGCTGCGGGCTGCGGGCATTGAAGGGGCCGTGCGCGATGCCCGCTGGCTGCTGACCCATGCGCTGGGGGTCGGGGCAGAGCGTCTGACCCTTTTGTTGCCCGACCCGGTCAGCGATACCGCCCGCGCGCGGTTCGACGCCGCGATTGACGCGCGCTGTCGGCATCAGCCGGTGGCGCAGATCATTGGCTGGCGCGACTTCTGGGGGCGGCGCTTTCGCGTCACCCCCGATGTGCTGGACCCGCGCCCCGAAACCGAAACCCTGATCGAGGCGGCGTTGCAGCGCCGCTTTGAACGGGTGCTTGATCTGGGCACCGGCACGGGTGCGATCCTGCTAAGCTTGCTGGCTGAATGTCAGGATGCGCAAGGGGTGGGCGTGGACATATCCCCCGCCGCCCTAAGGGTTGCGGCACAGAATGCCGCGGCAACGGGTGTGGCCGACCGCGTCAGTCTGTTCCGGTCGGACTGGTTTGCGGGCGTCGCGGGGCAGTTTGACCTGATCGTGTCGAACCCGCCCTATATTGCGGCCTCTGAACTTGATGCGCTTTCGCCCGAATTACGCCTGTGGGAACCACGTCAGGCGTTGGTGCCCCAGGATGATGACGGCAGCGGGCTTGCGGCCTATCGCCATATCTGCGCCCATGCGCCGCAATATCTGACCCCCGATGGCTGGCTGATGGTCGAGGTGGGCACCACGCAAGCGGGTGATGTGACTGCGCTGTTTGGTCGCAGCGGATTTCGCAACATTGCTTCTGTTGCCGATCTGTCCGGGCGTGATCGCGTGGTTCTGGGCCAGTCTGGCGGTTGAAAACCGGCAAAATTACGCAGTTTTGCGGGGTTCATGGGGGTTTTTTCGAACAAAGCTCTTGTCAGGCGGGCTGCAATATGGCAAGTCAAAAGGGTGAGAAGCGCAGTCAGGCGCCTCGCCGATCAATCCCCATGCTGGTCAGCCAATATGTCGCCGCGCGACATGTCAGGCCCACGCCGCATGCCACGCCAAACAAGGCCGGATTACTTACATTATGAGATCAGCCAAACAACGCTCGCGTTCGAAGTCGAACCGCCCAAAATCCTTGGGCAATATCATCAATCGTGTCTTTGACAGTTCCGGCCCGGAAGGCAAGGTCCGGGGCACCCCGCAGCAGATCATCGACAAGTATCTGGTGCTGGCACGTGATGCGCAGCTTTCCAATGACCGTGTTGCCGCCGAGAATTTCCAGCAACACGCCGAGCATTACACCCGCCTTCTGGCGCAGGCCCAGCGCGAGCAGCAAACCGAGGCCGAGGCCCGCCGCTTGCAGCAGGAAGAACGTAACCGCCAGCAGCAGGAAGAACGCAACCGCCAGCAGCAGCGCCGTCAGGAAGATGGTCGCCAGACGCAGGGGAATGATGCCCGCAGCCCTGTCGATCATGATGGCCCGCCACAGCAGGAGTTGTCATCGCAGCAAAGTGCAGATGCGTTGACAGTTCGCGATGAGGACAGCGACAGCGACAGCGCGCTGGTCGAGACGCCAGAGGCCCGGCGCGATGCGGCAGCGCAAGCGTCGGCCGGCGCGGACTCTGACGCGACCGAGCAGAAACCCGCGCCACGGCGCAAGCGGGCGGCCAGGGCTGTGGGTGCCGATGGTGGTGAAGACGCGCCCAAGCCGCGCCGCAACACCCGCAAGCCCCGCAAGGATGCGGCCCCGGCGCCGTCGGACACCCCCGAAAACCAGAGCGCGGCTGAGTAACTCCTCAACCGCGCGCTGCATTTCCAGGATATCCGTCTGGCCGGAAGTCGGTTTTGCGGAAGCCTTGCGGCGGGTCGGTCAACCCAACCCGCCCTGAATGACCCGCAATGCGGGCTTTCCGGATTGCGGCTGCTCAGCCGGGCTGACCTCGCAGGGCTGCGCAAGTGCAAAGCGGCGCGGGCGGCGGCCTGACGTGCCAGAGCGTTCCAGAACACCCATCAGATGGGTGATCGTGCCTGAACTGTCGGTCAAGGGCAGCAAGGCCAGAACCGCGTCGAGTTTCGGCATGCCGAAACCGGTCTCGGCATCCAGCGACAGCATGACCCGCGCGCCGCGGCGCACATGCGTAACCGCAGACTGGATTTCGCTGCGCGCATCCCCGGTGAACAGGGCGGTCAGCGGCATGCCGCGCATTTCCATCCCCATCAGATCCTCGATCTGATGGCCGACAATCCGAAACCGGGCGATGCGTGTGGTCACGATCTGCGCCAGGAATATATGCGGCAGGGCATCCGTCAGATCCGCGGCCTGAACGCTGCTGCGTTGCGGTGCGCCACCGTGGCGGGGCAGGCTGGCCCAGTAATCGGTGACCTGAGAGATTAGCGTGCTGCCAGATTCTTCGGGTTGCGCGCGCGCAATTTGCTGGTTCGATGCAGCAGACATATGCGGAAACAGATACTCAATCATGGCATTACCTCTTGTTGGCGGCGGGTTGGCCGCCCTGTTATTGCTGCTGGCGCTGTCGGTGCAGGGTCAGCTTCCATCTATGGGCGGTCATGCTGTATAAAACTTTAATAGCCTAAATTTTGTCATATTTCCGCCTTATTCTCTATAATTGGTTAACGCAGCCCTCCGAAGGGTTAAGCATAAGGCTTGCGCAAAGGCTGGTGGTCGCAGGCGGAAAGCAGGAGGGGCGCGCATGCAATCCATGACCGGATTTGCCAGCAGGACAAGTCAGGCCAGGGTCGGTGACATCCCGGTTGAACTGGAATGGGAACTGCGTTCGGTCAATGGGCGCGGTCTGGATTTACGGCTGCGCCTGCCTGACACGCTGGGATTCATGGAACCGGCGCTGCGCGCGCAGCTTGGGGAACGCATCGCGCGGGGCAATCTGTCGCTGGCGTTGAAGCTGCGCCATGCGGGCGCGGCCCCGCTGGGCCAGGTGGACCGCACCGCGCTGGAGGCCGCGCTTGACGCCCTTAACATCGTGGCAGAACAGGCGCAGGCGCAGGGCGTGGCGTTGCAGCCCCCATCCGCGCTGGATCTTCTGGGCTGGCGCGCCATCATGCCGATGACGCAGGATTTCGCCGCGCTTGACCGGAACGCCCTGTCAGGGGCGGTGCTGGCAGGCTTCGCTTCGCTGGTGGATGATTTCGTCGCAATGCGCGCGCGCGAAGGTCAGAGCCTTGCCGCATTGATTGGCGCGCAGCTGGACGAGGTGGTGCGGCTGACCGCCGCCGCCCGCGCGATCCTGCCCGACCGGGCCGAGGCGATGGCCGAACATCTGCGCAAGGCGCTGGAACATCTGCGCGACCCGGTGCAGCTTGACCCGGCGCGGCTGGAACAGGAAGTCGCGCTGATCGCGGTGAAGGGGGATGTCACCGAAGAACTGGACCGGCTGAAAGCGCATTGCGCCGCCGCGCGCGACTTGCTGGGTACAGACGGCCCGGTCGGGCGCAAGCTGGATTTTCTGATGCAGGAATTCAACCGCGAGGCCAACACGCTGTGTTCCAAGGCGCAGCATATTGCGCTGACGCGGATCGGGCTTGACCTGAAGACTGTCATCGACCAGATGCGCGAGCAGGTTCAGAATCTGGAGTGAGACCATGACGCGACGCGGGCTGCTGATCATCTTGTCATCGCCATCGGGGGCGGGAAAATCGACCCTGGCGAAACGGCTGATGGCAGGGGATCCCGGCATCCGCTTTTCGGTCTCGGCCACCACGCGCCCACCGCGCGCGGGCGAAGTCGATGGGCGCGACTATTATTTCCGCAGCCGGGACGAATTCGAGACGATGATTGCTGCGGGCGAGATGCTGGAACATGCCGAAGTGTTCGGCAATTTCTACGGCTCGCCGAAAGCGCCAGTGGAACAGGCCATGCGCGAGGGGCGCGACACGTTGTTCGATATCGACTGGCAGGGCGGGCAGCAGGTGCGCAATTCCGCGCTGGGCAAGGATGTGGTCTCGATTTTCGTGCTGCCGCCTTCGATTGGCGAACTGGAAGCGCGGCTGCGCGGGCGCGCGCAGGACAGCGAAGAGGTGATCGCCCGGCGGATGCAGAAATCGCGCGACGAAATCAGCCACTGGGCCGAATATGACTATGTGCTGGTCAATGATGATCTGGACCGCACCGAGGCCGATCTGCGCGCCATTATCGAAGCCGAGCGCCAGCGCCGCGACCGCCTGCCCTGGCTGACGGAATTCGTGCGTGGTCTGAATGCCGAATTCGAGGCGCGCCAGCGTTGAATTTTCTGGCCATGCAGGAAATCTGTGGCCTGAATTAAAGCAATTTCAGAAAAAGTTGACAGACTTTTTCGGTTCGAAATTACGACAAAACAAAAGGTTAAAGCATTGAAGGCGATTCAACGAAAAGCCGAAACGCTTTAATACTTATTTCAGCTTTTTCGGCTTTTCTGCTACTGTCACACAGGACAGGGGGCACAGATGCTGCTGGTTGGCGTAATCATGGCGATATTCGCGGGTCTGGTCACCGCAGGCGCGACAGTGTTCATGGGACATGGGCTGATGCTGGCGCTGCTGTCCTATTCCGCAATGGGCAGTGTGGTGTTGCTTGGCTGGCTGTGTTCGTGCGCGCTGCTTGCTGCGAATAATGACCTGCATGTCGCCTGACGCGCTGGTTGCGTCGGTGCCTGCTGGGTAAATCCCCAAATCCGGTATATGCAATGCCTGTCATCGATGTGCCGGTGACGCGATGCCTTGCCGTCAATTTGCCGGTCTGGGGCAGATAGGGGGCAAACCATGCACACAAGCAGCGCCAATGCCAAGT
The DNA here is from genome assembly GCA_020832655.1 of Paracoccaceae bacterium. Taxonomy (GTDB): domain Bacteria; phylum Pseudomonadota; class Alphaproteobacteria; order Rhodobacterales; family Rhodobacteraceae; genus Roseinatronobacter. The sequence continues at coordinate 40,649 of JAFIEF010000003.1, read as the reverse complement.
CACACGCCCGCAAGGAAGCGGCTGCGCGCCGCAAGCGCGCCTTTGACGGGCCGGATGCTGCTGATCTTGTCGCTGCCGCCAATCAGCGCCTGAGCGGGTTTCTGGCTGCGCAATTCGGCCCCGCCTGCGCCGATATTGTGCTGGCGGGGTATATGCCGATGCGCTCGGAACTCGACCCCTTGCCTGCCATGACCGCCCATCCCGGCCCGGTCTGTGTGCCAGTGGTGCCGGGGCGCGCGCAGCCATTGCTGTTTCACCGCTGGTCACCCGATATGCCGATGATCGAAGGGGCATTTGGCGCGCATGTGCCCGCGCGCGCCGATATGCTGGTGCCGCAAGCGCTGATCGTGCCGATGCTGGGCTTTGACCGGCGCGGTTATCGGCTGGGATATGGCGGGGGGTTTTATGACCGCACGCTGCAAGCCTTGCGCGCGCAAGGGGGCTGTCTGGCAGTCGGTTTTGCCTTTGACGCGCAGGAACTGGCCGAACTGCCGATCGATGAAAATGACCAGCGGCTGGATATCATGATCACACCGACGCGGATGATGCGTTTTTCCGGCTGATCATTCCGCCCCGACGGCGCGGTGATACCGCTCTGCCGCGTCATCTGCGGCCTCAGACGAATCCGCTGCGTCCGGGTCCGGCTCGGCCTCTGACGCGGTTTTGGGAAACTCTTCCTCTGGCAACCCCTCGCGCGAGAGCAGCACCGCAACCGGGCGCGCGGCCGGGATATGCGAACACACGATCATCACTGCCACCATGAATGGCACGGCCAGAAACATGCCCGGAATGCCCCAGACCGCGCCCCAGAAGGCCAGTGAAATGATGATCCCGAAGGATGAAAGCCGCAGCGTGCGCCCCATCAGCATCGGGTCGATGACATTGCCCAGCAGAAACTGCGCCATCCCCGCCAGCACGAAGATCAGCACCGCGGTTTGCGGCTCCGGCACCTGAATATAGGCCACCAGTGTCACAATCAGCGTGGCAATGATCGACCCCACCGAGGGGATGAAATTCAGCACAAATGTCAAAAGCCCCATCGCGGCAGCGAATTGCAGGTTAAAGACGCTCATGATCGCGAAGATGACAAAGCCCGTGACTGTGCTGATGAAGGCCTTGACCAGCAGGTAATGGTTCACCCGCCGGATGATCGAGGCCATGATCGCCCCCACCCGCCGTGCCTGCGCCTTGTCATCCATCAGGTTTTCCAGCTTGGTGTCAAACCAGACCCGTTCAGCGAACAGAAAACCCACAAACAGGATGATCAGCACCACCTGACTTAGAATCGTTCCGGCCTGCCCGGCGGCAGAGCGCAGATACCCGGAAATCTCTATGCTGCGGACGGTTTGCAGCACCGAGGCTTCGACATCCTCGCCCATCCACAGAAACAGCCGCGCAATCGCGCGCTGCGCGTCATCGGTATAGGCCAGCGTGGTGCTGAGCACAGTATTGATCTGCGTTATCACCAGCCCGGCCAGCATCAGCAAACCTGACGAGATCAGGAACACAGCGGCAATCGAGGCCAGCCAGTTGGTAATGCGCAGCCGCCCGATCCTTAGCTTGGAGATCGAGTTGATGGCATCCGATGTCAATGAAAACAGGATGATCGCAATCGCCAGAGAGATCAGGATGAATTTCGCCTGCACCAGCAGAAACAGAACTACGGCAAAGGCGATGATCCCCAGCAGCCAGGTTTGCAGCCGGAACTTCTCGCTGAAGGTCAGTCGGCTGAGGGCAGATTGCCGAGGCGGTTCGGGTTGGTCTGACATCTGGTTCTGTGATCCGTTGAGGCCAAGGCAGGGTGCGCGGGATTATGCGCGCGACCGGCGCGCGAAACAACCCCGCGCATGGCCCAGCCGCGCTGCGTCAGGGGCTGGCGCGCAGCGTATAGGCGGCTATCGCGTCCAGATCAGCCTTGTCGAGTTGCTTGAGGTTGTTGACAACCTGCGCCATCGACCCGCCCACGACATCGAAATCGGGCGTGAAGCCGGTTTCCAGATAGGCGCTGATATCGAACGCATCCCAGGTGAAATCCGGCCCGGCAATGGGCGGGATGCGCCCGCGCCCTGACGGGTTGGGCGCACCCATCAGCCAGTTCTCCTTGTCCAGCGCGCCCAGCAGGTTGCGCGGGGTGTGGCATTCGGCGCAATGCGACAGCGCTTCGGCCAGGTAGCGCCCGCGCTCTTCCTCTTCGCTCAGCGGGCCGGTGACGACCCAGTCATCGCGCAGGAACAGCATTTTCCACAGCCCCACACTGCGCCGGATATTGAACGGAAAGCCCAGATCATGCGGGCGCGAGGGGGTGGCATCGGCGGGAAGCGTCTGCATATAGGCAAACATGTCCACAATGTCCTGCCGCCCGGCCCGGATATAGGATGTATAGGGGAAGGCGGGGTAGTAATGCTGCCCCTCTGGCGAGACGCCGCGCTTGAGCGCATTGACGAACTCGGCCTGTGACCAGGTGCCAATGCCATGCTCTGGGTCGGGGCTGATATTGGGGGCGTAGAAGGTGCCGAAATCCGACACGAATTCGCGCCCGCCTGTCAGGAGCATCGGGTCGGCCTCGCGCTCTGGCCCCATATGGCAAGAGCCGCAACCCGCGGCCAGAAATACCTGCCGCCCGGCCCCGGCATCCCCGCTAAGCGCGTCAATCTCTGCCGCCGGGATCGGGCGCGGTGCCGAGATCACCCATGCGGCCACGCCCAGCACGGCCCCCAGAGCAATCAACACTGTTAGCAGGCGACGCATCGATTCTGTCCTTCATCCACCGACCTGTCCCGCGCGCAAGCGGCGCGCAGGAACAGGCGTAGAGAATAGCAGCGGATCAGCTGGCTTCTTCGCGGTAGGATTCGTGGCAGGCCTGACAGGTGCCACTCAGGGGGCCAACGCCTGCGCGCATGGCATCCAGCCCGTCGCCGGCGACGGCCTGCAAGGCTTCGGCGGCGTTTTGCAAGGCGACAAATTTGGCGACGAAATCATCCAGATTTTCCCAGATTTCCGGCTTGGCGCGGGTGGCCATGGATGCGCTGGAATCGGTGCCTTCGGGCCACAGGCGAGACTGGTCGTGGCGGGTTACATGAAACAGGTTATCCGCCGCTGTTTGCGCCATTCCTGCGTCATAATCCATGCGGCCTTGCGCCATCCCGCCCAGCACCGCAATATTGTGTGAATATAGCTTGAACTGCCCTTGGCGTTGCTCAATGGCGGGGTTTTCATCGGCAACTGCACCTGTGGCCATGACGGCGGCAATCGCGGCGGCGGTAATTGTTTTGAAAGACATTAATCTAGCTCCCGTGTTGTTGCGTCACCACAGCTTAGAACGCGGCGGACAAAATTCACACACACGGATACGTGAATGCCCTTATGTGAATCGCACCTTGCCGATATAGGGCAGATTGCGGTTGCGCTGCGCGTAATCAATGCCATAGCCCACGACAAATTCATCGGGAATTTCAAACCCTGTCCAACTGGCTTTGATGTCAACCTCGCGCCGCGAGGGTTTGTCCAGAAGCGCGCAAACCTCGAGCCGCGCCGGGTTTCGTGCCAGCAGCATGTGCAGCACATGGTGCAGCGTAAAGCCGGTATCGACGATATCCTCGACCACCAGCACATCGCGCCCTTCGATCTTGCCGGACAGGTCTTTCAGGATGCGCACCTCGCGCGAAGATTGTGTTGCATTGCCATAGCTGGAAGCTTCCAGAAAATCGACCTCGACCGGCAGATCGATCTCGCGCACCAGGTCGGCGATGAACACGAAAGAGCCGCGCAGCAACCCCACCACGACCAGCTTCTCGGTGCCGCGATAGGCCTGTGTGATCTCTGCGGCCAGTTCCTCGACCCGCGCGGCGATCTGCTTGGCGCTGATCATCTGATCGATGACATAAGCTTTCTGCGTCATATCGGCCCCTTGATTTCCCGGAACATTTTAGGCCATCTGCGCGCCACAGAAAAGAGCGTAGACATGCCCACACATCATGAAAACCGGCACATGCCCTATACCGCGCAACAGATCTTCGATCTGGTGGCCGATGTCGCGCGCTATCCCGAATTCCTGCCCTGGACGTCGGCTGCGCGCATCCGCGCGCGCCGCCCGATCGAGGGCGGGGAAGAGATCGATGCCGATTTGGTGATTTCCTTCAAGGTGTTTCGCGAAAGATTCGGCAGCCGGGTGCGGCTTTTCCCCGCGCAAGGGGTTATCGACACGCGCTATATCGATGGCCCGTTTCGCCATATGGAATCGCGCTGGCAGGTGAAGGATACCCCGGAAGGTGGCTGCATCGTCACCTTTCATGTCGATTTCGAATTCAAGAACCCGGTGCTGCAAAAGCTGATCGGGGTGGTGTTCGACCAGGCCATGCACCGCGTTGTCAGCGCGTTTGAGCAGCGCGCGCAGCAGCTTTACGGCTGATCCCCGCGCAAGGCGCGCAGCAACAGCCCCAGCGCATGATCGACGCTTGCCGCGCGCACACTGGCGCGGCCCAATGGCCCGAATTCCACGGTTTCGCTGTGAACCCCGCGCGCATCGGCCAGCCCGAAACAGACCCGCCCTTCGGGCTTGTGCTCTGACCCGCCGGGACCGGCAATGCCTGTGACCGACACTGCAAGCTGCGCGTCAGAATGCGCCAGCGCGCCCTGCGCCATTTCGCGCGCCACCTGTTCCGACACCGCCCCGAAGCGCGCCAGCGTGTCCGCCCGCACCCCCAGCATCTGCTGCTTGGCAAGGTTCGAATAGGTGACAAAGCCGCGTTCAATGACATCGGACGACCCGGCGATATCGGTCAGCGCGGCGCAGATCATTCCGCCCGTGCAGCTTTCGGCCAGCGCGATCCTGATGCCCGCGCGCCGCGCCGCGGCCAGAAGCTGCTCTGCGCTCACAGCCCCATTGCCCCATGCGCGAGCAGCGCCAGCGCAATCACCACCAGCGCGGCAAAGGCACCGGCGATGATGTCATCAAGCATTACCCCAAGCGGGCTGTGCAGCCGGTCGGCCCAGCCCACCGGGCCGGGTTTGAGGATGTCGAAGGCGCGAAACGCCACAAACGCCACCACCCAGCCGGGCCAGAGTGCGGTGATCGCCACGCCCTGCATCATCGCCCCAAGCGAGACCGGCCACAGCGCCAGCCACATCCCCGCCACCTCGTCGATGACAATCTCTGACGGGTCAGGGTCATCAAGGCCGCGGGTTTCGATGGTCGTCACCCACCAGCCCAGAAGGAACACCGCCACAGTTGCCGCCGCCAGCAGCCAGAAACCGCCCAGCAGATGCAAGCCCCATGCCACTGGCAGCGCCGCCAGCGTGCCCCATGTGCCCGGCGCCGGGCGCAGCAGACCCGCGCCGAACCAGGTTGCGATCACTCTGCTTGGGGGCATGCCTCTGTTCCTTTCCTAATTTTTCAGCAGACAGGCCGTTGCCAGCGCGGCAATGCCTTCCTCGCGCCCGGTAAAGCCCAGCCTTTCCGATGTCGTGGCCTTGACGCTGATGCGGGCTTGATCAACGCCCATGATCCCCGCCACGGCGGCGCGCATTGCGCCTGCATGCGGGCCGATCTTGGGGAATTCGCACACCAGCGTCACATCGCAATTGCCGATACGGTAGCCCATCTCCGTCGCCAGCGTGACCGCATGGCGCAGGAAGATGTCGCTGGCGGCACCCTTCCATTGCGGATCCGAGGGCGGGAAATGCTGCCCGATATCGCCCATAGCCAGCGCGCCATAGATCGCATCGCTCAGCGCATGCAGCCCGACATCGGCATCGGAATGCCCTTGCAGGCTGCGCATATGCGGCACCCATACCCCACACAGCCAGCACCCATCTCCCGGCCCGAAGCGGTGGACATCATAGCCATTGCCCAGTCTTACATCCATGCTGTCCGTCCTTTTGGCGTGCAGGAACCGCTCTGCGCGGGCGAAGTCGGCGGGATAGGTCAGCTTCAGATTATCCTCGGCCCCTTCGGTGATCTGCACGCTGATCCCGGCGGCCAGCGCGACCTCGACATCATCGGCAGCCGCGCCGCGATGGGCGCGGTGGGCGGCAAGGATGCTGGCAAAATCAAAGCCCTGCGGCGTTTGCGCGCGAAACAGCCCGTCGCGCGGGACCGACGCTTGCACCCGCCCACCGACCCCGCGCCAAAGCGCATCGCTTACCGGCAGGGCCGGGGCGGCGGCTTGCGCGTCTTTCAGCGCGGCACAGATAGCCGCAATCACCCGCGCGGGAACAAAGGGGCGCGCGCCATCATGGATCAGCACATGTTGCGGCGGGTCAACTGCCAGCGCCTCCAGCGCCGCGCGGACAGAGGCGCTGCGGCTCTCACCCCCCGCGACAAGCTGCGCGCCATGCAGCGGCAAATTCGCCGCGCGGCCCATATCATCGGGGTGCAGCACCACAACCAGCCGCGCAATCCCGCCCGCGCGCAACGCATCGAGCGTATGCGCCAGAACCGGCCTGCCGCCCAGCATCTGCCATTGCTTGGGCAAGTCGCCGCCCGCGCGCAGGCCGCGCCCGGCAGCAACGATGATGGCAGCGGTTTCGTGGTTCATCGCGACCCCTTTGGCATAGCAGTTCCCCCGCTATAGGCCGAAGCAGGGGGCGCTGACAATCCGCGCTTTCCCGCGATGGGTGTGCTTAAATTTTATGCACACGATGAAATTTGCGTCATCCATGCAGGGCGGGCATTTGCCAGATCAGGGCAAAGGGGTGTATGCCCAGCGATAACAAGATGTGGCAGGCAGCATGACACCAGGCATGAACACAGCTTCACTGAAACTTCCGGCAAAAGCCGGGCAGGGCAGGGCGCACGATATCGTGCTCGTGCCGCCTGTGGTGCTGGCGCCGCTGGCCGGGATCACCGATCTGCCGTTCCGGCGGGTTGTGGCCAGCTTTGGCGCAGGGCTGGTGGTGTCGGAAATGGTCGCCAGTCAGGAAATGGTGCAGGCCAAGGCCTCGGTCCGGGCTCGGGCGCGCGCGGAATTGGGGCTGGGGCAGGCGCGTACGGCAGTGCAGCTTGCGGGCCGCGACCCGCATTGGATGGCCGAGGCCGCGCGCATGGTTGAAGATGGCGGCGCGCAGGTGATCGACATCAATATGGGTTGCCCCGCCAAGAAGGTCGTGGGCGGCATGTCGGGGTCGGCGCTGATGCGCGAACCCGATCACGCGCTGCGCCTGATCGAGGCCGTGGTGGGCGCGGTGTCGGTGCCGGTGACGCTCAAGACCCGGCTGGGCTGGGATGATGACAGCCGCAATGCCGCGCAGCTGGCGCGCCGCGCGGCGGGTGTCGGGGTGCGGATGGTCACCATCCACGGGCGCACCCGCTGCCAGTTCTACAAGGGGCAGGCGGATTGGGCCGCGATTGGCGATGTGGTGGCGCAGGCCGGTGTGCCGGTGCTGGCCAATGGCGACATTACATCCGCGCAATCCGCGCGGCAGGCGCTGGCGCAATCGGGCGCGGCGGGGGTGATGATCGGGCGCGGGGCACAGGGCCGCCCCTGGCTTCTGGCGCAGGTCGCCGCTGAAATCTTTGGTGGCGCGCAGCCGGAAATACCGCAGGGAAGCGCGCTGGCCGATCTGGTCGCCGCGCATTATCTCGACATGCTTGGCTTTTACGGCGAAACCCTTGGCATGAAGGTCGCGCGCAAGCATCTGGGCTGGTATGCACAGGCTGCGGGGGGCTGCGACAGGCTGCGCCGCCGGATGCAGACCTCCACCGACCCGCAAGAGGTGCTGGCCATCCTGTCCGATGCCCTTGTGCCGGTGGCGCGCCCGCTGCCTGCGGGGCTTGCAGCATGACCCCGCCAGCAACAGGCGCGATCTGGGCTGCCTTGCCGGTGCCTGCCTTCATGGTCGGATTGCAACAGGGCGAGGAGCGTGTGGTCGATTGCAACCCCGCCGCGGAACAATTCCTCAGCCTGTCGCGCCGCGCGGTGATTGGGCGCAGTTTCGCGGATATGGTTACGGTCGAGGCATTGATCGATGCGGCCATCTCGCGTTGCCGGACGAACCGCGCCCCGGTCTTCATCAATGATGTGCAGCTTTGCCCCGCCGAGCGCGCGCCGGTGCTGGCCTCGTTGCAGCTTGCGCTGATGGGGGACAACCCCGAACTGGTGCTGCTGCTGATCAACCCGCGCGAGATTGCGGGCAAGCTGGGGCAGGCTGACGGCATCCGCCATTCGGCGCGCACAGCCATCGGCATGGCGCAGATGTTGGCGCATGAAATCAAGAACCCGTTGGCCGGGATTACCGGCGCGGCGCAGCTTCTGTCGATGTCGCTGAGCGGCGAAGACCGCGAACTGACCGATCTGATCGTGGCGGAAACGCAGCGCGTGGTCAAACTGCTCGATCAGGTGGAACAATTCGGCAATCAGCGCCCGCCCGAATGCGGGCCGACCAATATTCACGATGTGCTGGAACAGGCGCGGCGCTCGGCGCAGGTGGGCTTTGCCGCGCATATGCGCATCAGCGACAATTACGACCCGTCCCTGCCGCCGGTTTGGGCGGACCCGGACCAGCTGTTGCAGGTGTTCCAGAATCTTCTGAAGAATGCGGCCCAGGCGCAGCCCGAAGGCGGGCGCATCCGCATCAAGACCTATTTCGAGCAATCCCTGCGCGTGCGCGGTCAGGCGGGCGAGGATATCGCCCTGCCCATCCATGTCGAGATCATGGATGACGGCCCCGGCCTGCCAGCCGAGATTGCGGCCGACATCTTTGACCCCTTCGTGTCGGGGCGCGAGAACGGCACCGGGCTGGGCCTGGCGCTGGTGTCGAAGATCCTTTCCGCGCATAATGGCTGGATCAGCGTTGACAGCCGCCCTGGCCGAACAGTGTTTCGCGTGTCCTTGCCGCGCGCGCCGATAAATACCCTTCCAGCAGGAGATATGTGATGGACGGAACCGTCCTTGTTGCTGATGATGACCGAACCATCCGCACAGTGTTGACACAGGCGCTGACGCGGGCGGGCTGCAAGGTCCATGCGACATCCAGCCTGACAACCCTGATGCGCTGGGTTGAAGAGGGGCGGGGCGATCTGGTCATCACCGATGTGATGATGCCCGATGGCAATGGCATAGAGATGATCCCCAAGATCAGCCAGCAACGCCCCGATCTGCCGGTGATCGTGATTTCGGCGCAGAACACCATCATGACCGCGATTCAGGCCAATGAGGTTGATGCGCATGACTATCTGCCCAAGCCCTTCGATCTGCCCGATCTGTTGAAACGCGCCGGGGCGGCGATGAAAAACCGCCGCCTGATGGCCTCTGGCGAAACCCCTGCCAAGCCTGCCGCGCCCGTGCCGCGCGGCGATATCGTGTCGATGGAAAGCCTGCCGCTGGTCGGGCGTACGCCGGTGATGCAGGATCTGTATCGGCTGATTGCGCGCATCATCAATGCCGCCATGCCGGTGCTGATCATCGGCGAATCGGGCACCGGGAAATCGCTGATCGCGCGCACCCTGCATGATCTGTCGGACCGGCGCGGCCAGCCTTTCATCACTGCCACCACCGAGGATTTCCGCACTGTTGACGGCCCGCGCGCCCTGCTGTCGCGGGTGCGCGGGGGCACGCTGGTCTTTGACGAGATCGGCAACCATGATGATGAAGCCCAGATCCGCATGACGCGCCTGCTTGACGGGATCGACGAGGACGGGCCGCGCATCATGGCCACTGCGCAGCCCAACCTGCCCAAGATGCTTGCCGAAAACACGCTGCGCGAGGATCTGTTCTACCGCCTTAGCGGGGTCACGCTGGACGTGCCTGCGCTGCGCGAACGGGTCGATGATCTGGAACTTCTGGCGCAGCATTTCCTGTCACAGGCGGCCGATGAGGGCATGATCCAGCGGCAGCTATCCCCCGATGCGCTGGAACTTGTACGCAGCTATTCATGGCCTGGTAATGCGCGCCAGCTTCGCAACATGCTGCGCCGCCTGACGCTGACCGGGGTCGAGGCCGTGATATCGCGCGACGAAATGGATCAGGCACTGAAAACCCAGCCCAGCAATGCGGTGGTCGGGCCGAATTTCAGCGGCGAAACCCTGTCAGAAGCTGTGGCGCGCCATTTGCAGCGCTATTTTGACCTGCATGGCAAGGAACTGCCCCCGCCGGGACTCTATGGGCGCATTCTGCGCGAGATCGAGCAGCCGCTGCTGGAAATTGCGCTGGAGGCCACGGGCGGCAATCAGGCGCGCTGCGCCGATCTGCTGGGGATCAATCGCAACACGCTGCGCAAGAAGATCACCGAGCTGGGGATAGAGGTGTCGCGCCGACGCAAACTGGCCTGATTCGGCATTGCCGGACCTGCCCTGCAAATAAAACTGGATTTTGATGTAGAACTGTCACAGGTGCTGTGGCAATCTGGCCGCAATGTCACAGATGGTCAGCCCGGTATCGGCGGGACCGGCAACAAGCGCAGTGGTGAAGATTTGGCCGAACTGGGATTAGGGCGCAAAGCGGGGTGGCTGCCGGGGCTGGACGCTATTTCCGAACGGCGCGTGGCAACCGGCATAACCATCATGCTGATGCTGCTTGGCCCCGGGCTTGTGCTGCTGACGCTGCTGGCGCTTGGCCCGCTGAGTGGCACGGTCGATTCGCGCGGGCTGTTCCTGATCCTGCTGGCCGATCTGGTCTATATCCTGATTGTGGCCGGGCTGGTGGCGATGCGGGTGGTGCGGCTGATCGCCGCGCGACGCTCGGACTCCGCTGGCTCCAAGCTGCATATGCGGCTCTCGGCGCTGTTTGCCACAATTGCCCTTCTGCCGACTGTCACCGTCGCGGTGTTCGCGGCAATTACCGTGAATGTGGGGCTGGAAGGGTGGTTTTCCGACCGGGTGCAGCGGGTGGTGGGCGCATCATTGGCCGCAGCGGAAGCGTATCAGTTCGAACAGGAGCGCGATTTACGCAGCGACACGCGCGAACTGGCCGAGTTTCTGGAAACTGCAAGGCGGCTCTTTCCCTTCATGGATGACGGGCAATTGCGCGATTTGCTGACCGAAGGGCAGGCGGGGATTCAGCGCGGGCTGCGTGTGGCTTTTGTTATCGACGGGCAGGGCGATTTGCGCGCGCGGGGCGAACGTTCCTACCGGTTCAACTTCACCCCGCCCGATCAGGCCGCACTGGACGCCGCGCGCGAAGATATTGTGGTGATCGAGGATTGGCCCAATAACGAGTTTCGCGCGCTGGTAGCACTTCCGGGCGATGTAGATCGCTTTCTGTATGTCGGGCGCGAGGTCGATGGCGAGATCCTCTCGCTGCTGGATGAAACCCGCGAAACGGTTGCGCTTTATCAGCAGCTTGAACAGGATCGCGGCCAGCTTCTGTTCCAGTTCGCCGCCCTCTATCTGGGATTTGCGCTGATCCTGATATTGGCGGCGATCTGGCTGGGGCTGTCCTTTGCCGAAAGGCTGGCGCGCCCGGTGGGGCGGCTGGCCGAAGCCGCCGGACGGGTCGGGCAGGGCAATCTGGATGTGCAGGTCGAGGTCGCGCGCGGCGATGACGAGATTTCGTTCCTCGGGCAGGTGTTCAACCAGATGACGCAGCAGTTGAAGGGCCAGCGTGACGAGTTGCTGGACACCAATCGCCAGATCGAGGCGCGGCGGCGGCTGTTCGATTCGGTGCTTGGCTCTGTCACTGCCGGGGTGATCGGGCTGGATGCCAAGGGGCGGGTGGATTTCGTCAACAAATCCGCCGAAACCCTGGTCGAGATTTCTGCGCAGCAGGTGCATGATCTGCCGCTGGCCAAGGCCGTGCCCGAATTCGCCCCGTTGCTGGACCGGCTGCAATCCAGCCCGGTGCATATGGGCCGGGTTCAGGAAGAGGTGCGCCTGTCGCGTTCGGGGCGGCTGGAAACCGTGCTGGTGCGCATGGCCGAAAGGCGCCGCAGCGACGGGCGGCTGGAAGGCTATGTGGTGGCCTTTGATGATGTCAGCGAATTGGTCAGCGCGCAGCGCATGGCCGCCTGGGGCGATGTCGCGCGCCGTATCGCGCATGAAATCAAGAACCCGCTGACCCCGATCCAGCTTTCCGCCGAACGCATCGAGCGCAAATTCGCGCGCCGGCTGGGTGCAGAAGATGCCGAGAGTCTGGCAGAGCTGACTTCAGTAATTGTACGCCAAACCAATGATCTGCGGCGCATTGTTGATGAATTCTCGCGCTTCGCGCGCATGCCCGAACCCGACCGGCGACCCCACGATCTGGTCGAGATCCTGCGCGATTGCATTCTGCTGCAAGAAACCGGCCAGCCCGCGGCGCAGTTTTCTGTCACCCTGCCCGATGCCCCGGTGGTGGTGTCAGTCGATGACACGATGATGTCGCAAGCCTTCACCAATCTGATCAAGAATGCCGGTGAAGCTACGGAAACATATCGAAATTCCGGCGCGTCTGATGACTATGAGGCGCAGTTGCGCATCGCCTTCAGCGCTGATGACAGCGAATTGTGCATCACCATCGCCGATAATGGTATCGGGCTGCCGGAAGATCGCGCGCGCCTGTTCGAGCCATATGTCACCACCCGCGCCGAAGGCACCGGGCTGGGGCTGTCGATCGTGCGCAAGATCATCGAGGAGCATGGCGGCAGTCTGCGGCTGGAAGATGCGCCGGTCTTCGAGGGCTGCGCGCATCACGGCGCGATGGCGGTGATCCGGCTGCCGCGCCTTGACAGCGCGGCCACAGCGCCCCGCGAAACAGAAACAACAAATAGCAGGCAAGGGTCCGGGAATGAGTGATATTCTGATTGTTGATGACGAACGCGATATTCGCGAACTGGTGTCGGATATTCTGGAAGATGAAGGCTATACCACCCGGCTTGCGGCCAATTCCGAACAGGCAATGGCAGAGGTCAACGCCAATGCGCCTGCGCTGATCATCCTCGATATCTGGCTGAAAGACAGCAAGATGGACGGGATCGACATTCTGATGACGGTCAAGCGCTCGAACCCCGATATCCCGATTGTCATCATTTCGGGGCATGGCAATGTCGAACTGGCGGTCGCGGCGATCAAGCAGGGCGCCTACGATTTCATCGAAAAACCCTTCAATATCGACAAGCTGATGGTGGTGATCAACCGCGCGATGGAGGCTTCGCGCCTGCGTCGTGAAAACCAGGATCTGCGTCGCAAGGAAACCCATTCGGCAGAGTTGATCGGCGACAGCCATGCCTTTCGCAACATGTGCGCGCAGCTTGAGAAGGTCACCCATTCCAATGCCCGGATCATGTTTTCCGGCCCGGCAGGGTCGGGCAAGGAAGCTGCCGCGCGCTTCGTGCATGAAAACTCTGAACGGGCCTCTGGTCCTTTTGTCTGCGTGTCCTCTGCCGGGATCGAGCCGGAGCGCGTGGAAGAGGTGCTGTTTGGCCGCGAAAGCGCTGAACGCGGGGTCGAGCAGGGCTTGCTGGAACAGGCGCATGGCGGGGTGATCTTCTTTGATGAGGTGGCCGACATGCCGATGGGCACGCAATCCAAGATCCTGCGCGTGCTGGTGGAACAGCAATTCACCCGTGTCGGCGGGGGCGACAAGGTGCGGGTCGATCTGCGGGTGATGAGCGCCACCACCCGCGATCTGACCGCGCTGATCCGTGAAGGGCTGTTCCGGCAGGAATTGTTCGACCGGCTGAATGTGGTGCCGGTGCGGGTGCCGGGGCTGGAGGAACGGCGCGAGGATATCCCGCTGCTGGCAGAGTATTTCATCGAACTTCTGCACAAGACGCAGGGCTTGCCACGGCGCGATCTGGAAGATGTGGCGCGCGCGCATTTGCAGACCATGCGCTGGCCGGGCAATATTCGCCAGCTTCGCAATATCATGGAACGCGCGCTGATTCTGGGGGATTCGGCGCAGCCCATCGGGTTGGGGGATCTGCAAAGCGAGGTGCAGCCGGGCGATGCCAGCGCACCGCAAGAGGCCAAGATCATCCTGTCGGGCGCGTTGACTGCCCTGCCGCTGCGCGAGGCGCGCGAATTGTTCGAACGCGAATATCTGCTCTCGCAGATCCATCGCTTCGGCGGCAATATCAGCCGCACGGCCAGTTTCGTCGGCATGGAACGTTCGGCCCTGCATCGAAAGCTGAAGTCACTGGGCGTCAGCACTGCCAAGGGGCAGGGCTGATCTGGCGCTTGCACCTGCCTGCAAGGGTTGCGACAATCGGCGCGGGTGCCGCACAACCGACCACCATACGCAGCAAGGAGTTCGCGCAACATGAAGGTCATCGTCTGTGGGGCCGGACAGGTCGGCTGGCAGATCGCGCGCCATCTGTCGCGCGAAAGAAATGACATTACCGTGGTCGATAATGACCCCGCACTGGTGCAGCGCGCCACTGACACGCTGGATGTGCAGGGGATACTGGGCTTTGCCAGCCATCCCGATATTCTGGAACGCGCCGGCGCGGCAGATGCCGATATGGTCATTGCAGCGACCCATTCCGACGAAGTCAACATGGTCACCTGTCAGGTGGCGCATTCGGTGTTCGGCGTCACGCGCAAGATTGCGCGGCTGCGCCAGCAAAGCTATCTGGAACGCGGCTATTCGGCGCTGTTCCGGCGCGAGCATATGCCGATCGATGTCATCATCAGCCCCGAACAGGAAGTGTCGGTTGCCGCGCTGAAGCGGGTGGCCTATCCGGGCACCTTCGATGTGCATGAATATTTCGGCGGCAAGGCATTGCTGATGGGCATGACCCTGGCCGAGGATTGCTCGGTGCTGAACACGCCGTTGCGCCAGCTATCCGACCTGTTCCCGACCTTGCGCGTCATGGTGGCCGGGGTCCGGCGCGGCAAGCGGCTGTTTGCGCCCGAACCCGAAGACCAGCTATTTTCGGGCGATCAGGTCTATGTGCTGGTCGATGCGCGCGACGCCGACCGCTGTTTCGAGGTGTTCGGCAAGACCCATAAGCGGCAGGAACGGGTGCTGATCATCGGCGGGGGCAATGTCGGGCTGAGCGTGGCGCGCAGCCTGGAAGCGCAGCCGCAGCGCGTGCGTGTCAAGCTGATCGAGCGCGCCCGCGCCCGCGCCGAGATAGCAGCCGATGCGCTGGAACGCTCTATCGTGCTGCATGGCGACGGGCTGGACCCGGAATTGCTGACCGAGGCCGGGATTGAACGCACCGATGCGGTGCTGGTTCTGACCGATGATGACAAGACCAATCTTCTGGCCGCGGTGCGCGCGCAGTCGATGGGGGGGCAGATGGCAATCTCGCTGATCAATGACCCCAGCCTTGTGCCGCTGGCCGATGCGATGGGGGTGGATGCCTATATCAACCCGCGCGCACTGACGGTCAGTTCGATCCTGCGTCATGTCCGGCACGGGCTGGTGCGTTCTGTCTATCTGGTGGGCGACCGCGAGGCAGAGGTGATCGAGGCGCAAGTTCTGGGTACCTCGCAACTGGCGAACCGGGCCGTGCGCGACATTCCCTTCCCCGAAGGCGCGCTGCTGATCGGGGTGTTGCGCGGCGGCGAGTTCCTGAAACCCACCGGCGGCACCATTTTGCGCGAAGCCGATCTGGTGGTGATCTTTTCGTTGACCGGGGATGTGCCGCAGGTCGATGAGCTGTTGCAGGTGGCGGTTGAATTTTTCTGAGCCGGGGCGCTGCCGTGCAAGGCTGCGTCTGTTCATAAAGGAGGCATGGGCATGAGCCGGGGCGCTTCGCGGGGCACTGACATCGTGCTGACGCTGATGGCGCTGACCGCGCTTGCCATGCTGCTGCCAGCCGCGGTGGGCTTTACCTTGCGCGAACATGAAGCGGCGCGGGCGTTCCTTTATTCGGGGTTGTTGCTGGGGGCACTGACAGCACTGACCTATCTGGCAAACCGTGCGCGCGCGGCCAGCAATCGCAGGCTGTCGCACCCCTTCTTCATTCTGTCCGCGGCCTATCTGGTGCTGCCCCCGGTCATGGCCATCCCGCTTCTGGACGCAGTGCCGAAGCTTGGCGCGGTTGATGCCTGGTTCGAGATGCTTTCGGCCTTTACCACAACCGGCGCCAGTGTGCTGGACGCAGATACAGCGCGCAGCGTGCATCTGTGGCGCGCGCTGGTCGGCTGGATGGGCGGGCTGTTCGTGCTGGTCTATGTGACCGCGATTCTGGCCCCGATGCATCTGGGCGGGTTCGAGATGCTGCGCCAGCGCAACAACGGGCAGTCATCACCGCACAGGCTGAATTCCGCGACGCTGTCGCAGCAAGGTGATGCCGCTATGGGCAGTGATGCGCTGCATCGTCTGCGCCAGCAAATTGCGGTGATCGCGCCGGTCTATGCGGGTGGCACATTGGTGCTTTGGATGGCGCTGTCCATCGCAGGAAATCCGCCCCTTGTGGCGCTGGTCGTGGCCATGTCGGCGCTGTCCACCTCTGGTATTATCGACAACAGCGCGGCCATGCCTCTGGCCGGGGCGGGGGAGTTGCTGGTGGCGCTGGCGCTGCTGCTGGCCCTGTCGCGCAGCTTCTGGCCCAGCGGGGCGTTGACCGGCAGTCAAAGGCTGCAGGGCCGCCGCATAGAATTGCGCATGGCGGCGGTGGTTCTGGCCGGTATCTTGCTGGTTTTCGCACTGGACCGGGCGACTGGCCTGCGCGAACTGACCCCGCCATCGCTGCTGCCAGAGCTGTGGTCCGTGCTGTTCAATGCCGTTTCTTTCCTGACCACAGCGGGGTTTGTCAGCCAGCACACGGATTTGCAGAGCGGCTTTTTCGCGGGGCCGGCAGGCATTGTCCTGCTGGGGCTGGCGATGATCGGCGGCGGGGTTGCCACGACCGCAGGCGGGATCAAGCTGATGCGGATTTTCGCACTGATGTGGCAGGCAAAGCATGAGGTGGCGCATCTGCTCTACCCGTCCTCGGTGGGTGGTGACGGTCCGCATCTGCGCGCACTGCGGCGTGACGGCGCGTTTGCCGCATGGCTGTTCGTGATGGTGTTCCTGTTTTCGCTGGCGGTGGTGATGGGGGCCCTGACCGTGCTGGGGCTGACACTGGAAGATGCGCTTATCTTTGCTGTTGCCGCGCTCAGCACTACCGGGCCGCTGGTGCAGGTCGCGGCCAGCGAGCCGCTGTTCTGGACCGTGCTGGGCGATGGCGAGAAGCTGGTACTGGGGTTTGCCATGATGCTGGGCCGGCTGGAGTTTCTGCTGCTGCTGTCAGCATTGTGGCCGCGCGCATAATGGTCTGCGCCATAGACAATTTTCGCAGTACCGATGGTTTGAGCGAAAGAAAATTTCACGCAACATCAAGAATCTTGTGCTTCGGGGCTGGAAGTTTGCCTGCGCCCGTCCCATACTGTCGGCATAGGGAGATAAGGCTCTCTGCGTAAATCAACAAGCCCAAGCATGAAGGCAAACGCATGGCCAATGATAAGCAAAACTTGCAGGACGCGTTTCTGAACCATGTGCGCAAGAACAAGGTTCCGGTGACAGTATTCTTGATTAACGGGGTCAAGCTGCAAGGCGTGATCACCTGGTTTGACAATTTCTGCGTATTGCTGCGTCGGGATGGACAGAGCCAGCTTGTCTACAAGCACGCGATTTCTACCATCATGCCGGGGCAGCCGATCACGCTTTATGAAGGTGACGGCTGATCGCACGCGGCGGAATTGACGTATCTGACCTGGGTGGCGAGGGCGGCACGCATCCGACCCGCGCGCTGGTGCTGCATCCCGACATCAGGACACAGGCGACAGGCCGCAATACGGAAAATGCGCTGGCAGAGGCGCAGGCGCTTGCGCTTGCGCTGCCGGGTCTGGATGTGGTCGGTGCCCGCATCATCCGGCTGCCGCGCGCACATCCGGGGCTGTTGTTTGGTACCGGCAAGGTGGCGGAACTGGCCGAACTCATGTCAGATCTGGAGGTGGATCTGGTTCTGGTCGATGGGCCGGTCAGCCCGGTGCAACAACGCAATCTGGAACGGGAATGGAAGGTCAAGCTGCTGGATCGCACAGGGTTGATCCTGGAAATCTTTGCCGACCGCGCCCGCACCCGCGAAGGGGTGTTGCAGGTGGAACTGGCCGCGCTGTCCTATCAGCGCACGCGGCTGGTGCGTGCCTGGACCCATCTGGAACGCCAGCGCGGGGGCTTGGGGTTTGTCGGTGGTCCCGGCGAAACCCAGATCGAGGCTGACCGCCGCGCCATTGATGAACAGATGGTGCGGTTGCGTCGGCAATTGGACAAGGTCGTCAAGACCCGCGAACTGCACCGCAAGTCGCGCAAGAAGGTGCCGTTTCCGATTGTCGCGCTGGTGGGTTATACCAATGCGGGCAAATCGACGCTCTTCAACCGGCTGACCGGGGCGCAGGTGATGGCAAAGGACATGCTTTTTGCCACGCTTGACCCGACCATGCGCGCGGTCACGCTGCCCACTGGCAAGAAGGTCATCCTGTCCGACACTGTGGGCTTCATCTCTGATTTGCCGACACAGCTTGTCGCGGCGTTTCGGGCCACGCTGGAAGAAGTGCTGGAAGCCGATCTGATCGTGCATGTGCGCGACATCGCCCATCCCGAAACCGAAGAACAGGCAGCGAATGTGCGCACAATTCTGGCCGATCTGGGAGTGGCCGAAACCGCCCCGCTGATCGAGCTTTGGAACAAGGCCGATCTGCTGGGGCCAGAGGAGCATGACAGTCTGGTCCGGCGCGCGGCGCGCAGCGGCGATGCGTTTCTGGCCTCGGCGGTGACGGGGCAGGGGCTGGATCAGGTATTTGATGCGATCACCGGCCTTCTGGATGATGCGCGCGAAGAGGCGACACTCACACTGCCCTTTGCCGAAGGGCGCGCGCGGGCCTGGCTGTTTGCGCAAGGTGTGGTGCAGAACGAAACCCAGACCGATGATGGCTACGCGCTAAAGCTGCTATGGACCGCGCGTCAGGCGCGCGCATTTCGCAGGCTGTGCCAAGACCCAGACCCCGATAACGGGCCGGATTAAGAATTGGCCTGGAATGGGCGCTGCGCCGCGACCCCAAACCATAGATGGGCATGCGGCAAAATATGCATGAAATCAATGTCCTGTTGACGGGGGTGCAGCGCTGCGCCAGATTGCGCGCGAAGTTGCGTAAAGTTTTCCGTAATTTTGACATGATTTGACCGCAGCGGAGCCATAGTTAACGATCAGTAAAGATTATCAGGAAAACTACGGTGTTCGCGATGAGCTTTCATGGTCAGATATATGCGTCTTCGGCGGTTCCCGCAGCCCCGCGCCCGGTGGTAGCGGCGCAACATATCGCATCGACGGAGCCTGAGATGGATCGCCAATATGACACGATCTTCTATCTGATCCGGCAGACAACCGGCGCGAGCGAGGTCACGATCCAGTTGACGGGTCGTCCGCGCCCTCCCGCGCCCGAAGGTCTGACCTGCATCGAATCCCCGTTGGTGCATAAGGGCCAGCGCATCGGCATGCTGCGCGCCTATGCGGCGCAATTCCCATCGGGTGCGGCGCATCTGCTGGCCGGTTTTGCGGTGCTGGTGGCCGAGCATCACGCGCTCTGGGCAGAGGCGCATCTTGATGTGTTGACCAAGGCACTGACCCGGCGCGCCTTCACCTCCGAATTGGGCCGCGCCGTGTCGGGCTATCAGCGCAGCGGGATGCCGTGCAGCCTGATCATGTTCGATCTTGATCACTTCAAGAAGATCAATGACACGCACGGCCATGCCGCAGGTGATGCAATCCTGCGCGCGGTTGCCCATGTGGTGCAGTCCGAATTGCGCCCGCTGGATCGGCTGGGCCGTCTGGGCGGCGAGGAATTTGGCGTGCTGGTGATGGCCGATGCGGCAACTGCGATGGATATCGCCGAGCGGTTGCGCGATGTCATCGAAGGCACCACTGTGCGCGATTTTCCGCATGTCGCCTTTACTGCCAGCCTGGGTGTTGCCAGCCTTGATGCGGGGATCGACACGCGCGATGCCTTGCTTGAAGCGGCCGATGCGCGGCTCTATGAGGCGAAGATGGCAGGGCGCAACTGCGTGCGCGGCGAGTTTCCGGGCGACTGGTTGTCGGTCGTCAATTGCTAGACAACTGACCCTGCACGACCCTGTTTGCATGCGGCATATTCCCGCTTCATTGTCCCGACACGCCCGCGAATCTGCGGCAGAGCGCAAATTGGGGCTTTGAATGCGCCACGATAATCCATAAATGGGATGTAATCGGATGGGCGCGGCCACAGCCATGCGCCCCGCTATGGGAGAAGATCATGCTCAACAATATCGGCCCCGCAGGGTTCATTATCATTGCAGTCGTCATTCTGGTCCTGTTCGGGCGCGGCAAGGTTGCCGGGCTGATGGGCGAGGTGGGCAAGGGCATCACCTCGTTCCGCAAAGGGATGAAGGACGGCGCGGAAGAGCTGGAAGACAAATCTGATGACGCCGCCAAATCGGCGCGCGACGTCACCCCCGCTGAAGAGACCGAAAAAGACAAGGCCTGATCGGCTGTCGCGCCGGGTTTGCACGGGCCGCCGCAAGGCAGGCCGTGCTTTCGGTTTTGTGCCCTGACGGGCTGGGGGAACGAAGATGCTGGATCTTGGCTGGACAGAGTTGCTGGTGATCGGCGTGGTTGCGCTGATCGTGGTCGGTCCCAAAGACCTGCCAAAGATGTTCCGCACGCTGGGCCAGTTCACGGCCAAGGCGCGCAACATGGCGCGCGAGTTTCAGCGCGCGATGGACGAGGCGGCGGATTCGACCGGCGTCAAGGATGTCGCCAAGGATCTGCGCAAGATGACCAGCCCGCAGGGTATGGGGCTGGATGAGCTGAAGAACTGGGATCCAATGAAGGATGATCAGGGCAGCAAGGGCAGCAGCAAGCGCTCCGCATCGCCGAAGACAGAGGCATCCGCAGATGCCGCCGCGCAGGAGGCAGAGGATGACGCCGCCCTGGACCGTATCGCCGCAGAGATGGAACAGCTGCGCCGCGAACGCGCGCCCAAGGCGACACCTGCCACAGACACCGCCAAGACTGCGACCAAGACTGCGGCTAAAACTGCGGCCAAGCCAGCCCGGACGACCGCCAAGACGCCCGCCAAGCCTACGGCCAAGGCGACAACCAGGACTGCGGCAAAGACAACGGCAAAGACAACGGCCAGGACAACGGCCAAGCCGACCAGAACAACCGGGGCTGCCAAACCGACGACTAGGGCCGCCAAGCCCAAGGGCGGCAAGGCTGCGGCCAAGGCCGGAACGGGCAAGGCGGAAAGCGCCGATGCGGCAGCGGCCACCGATCAGGGGCGCGATGCGCCGCAAAAGGGCTGAAATGCCCGCCAATGAGAGCATGATATGAGCAAGACCCCTGCCGAGGACCAGATCGACGACCAGAGCGCACCGCTGATCGAACATCTGGCCGAGTTGCGTTCGCGGCTGATAAAATCGGTGCTGGCCTTCGTGGTCGGCATGGTGCTGTGCTTCACGGTCGCGACCCCGATCTTCAACTTCCTGACCGCGCCGCTATGCGCGGCGCTGGATGCGCGCGGCCAGAATTGCGACCTGATCTTCATCAGCCCGCAGGAAGGCTTCTTCGTGGCGATCAAGGTCTCGCTTCTGGGGGGCTTCATGCTGTCCTTCCCAGTGATTGCCGGGCAGATGTGGCGCTTTGTGGCGCCGGGGCTCTATCGTTCGGAAAAGCACGCTTTTCTGCCCTTTCTGGTCGCCTCGCCCTTCATGTTCCTGCTGGGGGCGTCGTTTGCGTTCTATGTGGTCACGCCGCTGGCCTATAATTTCTTTCTGGGCTTCCAGCAATTTGGCACCACCGGCGAAGCGCTGGAGGCCGGCCCCGCCGCCCCGCCCTTGTCCGTGGTGTTTCAGGGTTCGGCCCAGGCCTATCTGAACCTGACGATCAAGTTCATCGTGGCCTTCGGGCTGTGTTTTCAGTTGCCGGTATTGCTGACGCTGATGGGCAAGGCCGGGCTGGTGTCAGAAGCGGGGCTGCGTGCGGGGCGCAAATGGGCCATTGTCGGCATCCTGACGCTGGCCGCGCTGGTCACGCCGCCTGATGTCATCACCCAGGTTATCCTGTTTGGCGTGGTTTACGGGCTATACGAAATATCGATCCGGCTGGTGGCTTATGTCGAAAGAAAGCGCAACGAACAATTGCGCCGCGACGGCCTGCTGGACGACGACGAAGATGAAGAGATTTTCGAGGATGAGCTGAAGGGCGAGAAATGACCCCGCCCGCGTTGCCGCCTTCTGATCAGATGGTCAGCGAGCTGCGCCGCATCGCCGCCGCGCTGGAGCGCATCTCTCCCCCCGTTGCTGCGCTGCCACGGCTTGACACGGCAGCGGCGTTTGTCTGGCATGTCGCCCCTGATCGTCTGGACCCGGTGGCGCAGGTCAACCGTGTCGCGCTGGATCTGCTGGTGGGTATCAACCGCGCGCGCGACACGCTGCTGGCCAATACGCTGCAATTCGCGCGCGGCCTTCCGGCCAATAACGCGCTGTTGTGGGGCGCGCGGGGCATGGGCAAATCGTCGCTGGTCAAGGCGGTGCATGCCGCGGTTCTGGATCAGGCACCGGAATCCGCATTGAAACTGGTCGAGATTCAGCGCGAGGATCTGCCCTCCATCGGGCGGCTGATGGCGCATCTGCGGCGCGCGCAGGCGCGCTTCATCCTGTTTTGCGACGATCTGTCCTTTGGCCATGATGATCAGCATTACAAATCGCTCAAGGCGGTGCTCGATGGCGGGGTAGAGGGACGGCCGGGTAACGTGATCCTCTATGCCACATCGAACCGGCGGCATCTTATGCCGCGCGACATGATCGAGAATGAACGCTCTTCGGCAATCTCTCCCTCTGAAGCCGTGGAAGAGAAGGTGTCGCTGTCGGACAGGTTCGGGTTGTGGCTGGGTTTTCACGCCTGCGACCAGGACAGCTATCTGGCGATGATCGAAGGCTATTGCGCGGCCTACGGGCTGAAGATCGACCCCGACCGCCTGCGCGCCGAGGCGATTGAATGGCAGGCCACCCGCGGCAGCCGGTCGGGGCGCGTGGCCTGGCAGTTCTTCATCGATCTGGCCGGGCGCGAAGGCGTGCGATTGTGATATGATGCGCATGCCCCGAAGACATGTTCTTGACCCGAAAATGTGATGCGCGGGGATTTTGACCTGCTGCGCCAATCTGCGTATAAGACGGTTCATTCTGTATAGGGGTATCCTTGGTGTTCCGCGCGATCCTGTCCTTCCTTGGCGGTCTGTTCAGCTTTTTCATTACCGCCACGGTGTTTGCCGCGCTGGCGGTCGGCGGCGTGTTCTGGATGTATGGGCAGGATCTGCCCAGCCATGAACAGCTTGCCAATTACGCCCCGCCCACGATCAGCCGGATCTATTCCGGCGAGGGGCGGCTGATTGACGAGTTCGCCACCGAAAGGCGGCTTTTCACCCCGATTGATGACATCCCCGACCGGGTCAAGAACGCCTTCATCAGCGCCGAGGACCGCAATTTCTATCAGCATGGCGGGTTTGATCTGCGCGCGATTGCCGTGGCAGGCTATGAAGCCGTCGCCTCGCGCGGGGAAAACATCCGCGGCGCATCGACCATCACCCAGCAGGTGATGAAGAATTTCCTGCTTTCAGGCGACCGCACCGGCGAGCGCAAGATCCGCGAATTGATCCTTGCCAGCCGGGTCGAGGGCACGCTGAGCAAGGACCAGATCCTGGAACTCTACCTTAACGAGATTTTTCTGGGCCAGAATTCCTATGGCGTGACTGCCGCCGCGCAGACCTATTTCAACAAGACACTTGACGAACTCGACCTGCATGAAGCCGCGTTTCTGGCCGCCCTGCCGCAGGCGCCCTCGAATTATCATCCGGTGCGCAATCATGACCGGGTGCTGGCGCGGCGCAACTATGTGCTGGGCGAGATGCTGCGCAATGGGCATATCAGCCGCGCCCAGCATGATGCCGCGCGCGCCGAACCGTTGCTGACCGTGCAATCGGGCGATATTCCCAGCCCGCGCGACGATATCCCCCCGCGTGACTATTTCACCGATGAAGTGCGTCGCCAGTTGTCTGACAGCTTTGGCGAGGAGGAATTCTTTACCGGCGGCCTGAGCATCCGCGCCACCATCGACCCTGAATTGCAGGCGCATGCCGCCTATGCGCTGCAACGCGCGCTGGAACGCTATGACCGCGAACGCGGAAGGCTGCGCACCGCTGGCCACAGCATCGATGCCGAGTTGCTGGCCGACGAAGAGGACTGGCGCGCCGCGCTGGCCCGTCTGGAACTGGCGCGCGACATCACGCTGGGGGGGCAGTGGTATCCCGCTGTGGTGCTGGAAGTCAGTGCAGACCGGGCGCGTCTGGGTATCGAAGGGGTCGCGCCGGATTTCCACGCCCCGCATGTGGTGGAGCGCGCCGATATCAACTGGGCGCGCGGGTCACTTTCGGACAATCTGGATGTGGGCGATGTGGTCTATGTGCGCCGCGTCACCTCTGACAGCGATGGCAGCCATCAGCGCTGGTCGCTGCGCCAGATCCCCGAAGTGCAGGGCGG
Organism: Paracoccaceae bacterium; assembly: GCA_020832655.1. Lineage (GTDB taxonomy): Bacteria > Pseudomonadota > Alphaproteobacteria > Rhodobacterales > Rhodobacteraceae > Roseinatronobacter. The sequence goes on along the minus strand of JAFIEF010000003.1, from coordinate 16,233 downwards.
GTTCATGGCGATGGACGTCAATACCGGCCGCGTGCTGGCCATGCAGGGCGGGTTTTCCTATCAGCATTCGGTATTCAACCGCGCCACCCAGGCGCAGCGCCAGCCCGGTTCGGCCTACAAGCCCTTTATCTATGCCGCCGCGCTGGACAGTGGCTTTACCCCCGCCACCATCATCATCGACGCGCCGATCGAGGTTGAAACCGTGCAAGGCATCTGGCGGCCCACCAACGCCACCAACCGCTTTTACGGCCCGACCCCGGTGCGCACAGGCATCGAGATGTCGCGCAACCTGATGACAGTGCGTCTGGCGCAGGAAATCGGCATGGATGTGGTGGGCGGCTATGCCGAACGCTTCGGCGTCTTTGACCGCGCGCAGCAATATCTGGCCGCTGCGCTGGGATCACAGGAAACCACGCTGTTTCGCATGGTGGCGGCCTATGCGATGTTCGCCAATGGCGGCGAGCGGGTCGAACCCACGCTTGTAGACCGGGTGCAGGATCGCTGGGGAAGCACGGTCTACCGCCATGACCAGCGCAACTGCGTGGATTGCGACGAGGCCGATCTGCCGCCGGGGCGCGCGCCCTGGATCACCTCGCAGCGCCAGCGGGTGATGGACGCGGTCACCGCTTATCAGCTCACCTCGATGATGGAAGGGGTTGTCCAGCGTGGCACGGCTGCGCGCACCGTCAACCTGCCGGTTCCGACTGCGGGCAAGACCGGCACCACCAATGAAGCGCGCGATGCGTGGTTCGTGGGCTATACCTCCAACATCGTCGCGGGCTGCTATATCGGCTATGACCAGCCCCGCCCGCTGGGGCGCGGGGCAGGGGGCGGGTCGCTCTGCGGCCCTGTCTTCAACGAATTCATGCTCGAAGCGGTCAAGAAATATGGCGGTGGGCGTTTCCGCGTGCCGCCGGGGGGGTATTTCATCAATATCGACCGCCATAGCGGCGCAAGGCTGCCTGCGGACGCAACCGGATCGCATGTGATCGCCGAATTTTTCCGCGAAGGTGTTGAACCGATCTTCGGTCTGGCCGCAATTATCGATGGTGGCTTTGCCCTGGGCAGCGACCTGCCGATGTTCGCCCCCGGCGAAGCCTATGAAGAATTGCAGCGCGAAGATGCCGGACGCGGGCAGTTGCCCGACACTCCGGAGACCAGCAGCAGCGGCACGCCATCCTCCGCCCCGTCGGCAAGCTTTGGCACGGTCTCCACGGGGGGGCTGTATTGATCTGCCGGCTACGCTTGCTTGCCCCCCGGCGCGTAGCGCGCTAAGGACGGCGGGACATTCTTCAGCCTCGGGACGGAATACGCTCACATGCGCTCAGAGACGCTTGGCACCATTGATGCAATTCGCAAATCCCTGGCCCTGCTGGGCCAGCGCATGGATATCGAGACAGCGAAACACCGCCTGGAAGAATTCGATGCCATGACCGAAGACCCGGATTTGTGGAATGACCCGGCCCGCGCGCAGGCGCTGATGCGCGACCGGCGGCTTCTGGCCGATGCGCTGGACACTTATCAGGGCATTTCGCAGGAGCTGGAAGACCAGATCGGCCTGATCGAACTGGCCGAGGCAGAGGGCGACAGCGATGTCGTGACCGAGGCCGAGGAAGAACTGCGCAAGCTTGCTGCCAGCGCCGCCGAAAAAGAGCTTGAAGCGCTTTTGAACGGTGAAGCCGATGCCAATGACACGTTTCTTGAAATCAATGCCGGTGCAGGCGGCACGGAAAGCTGTGACTGGGCGGCGATGCTGGCGCGGATGTATGTCCGCTGGGCAGAGAAGAAGGGCTACACGGTTGAGTTGATGAGCGAAAGCGCAGGCGAGGAAGCAGGCATCCGTTCGGTCGCCTACAAGATTTCGGGCCATAATGCCTATGGCTGGCTGAAATCGGAATCGGGCGTGCACCGGCTGGTGCGGATCTCGCCCTATGACAGCAGCGCGCGGCGACATACCTCGTTTTCCTCGGTCTGGGTCTATCCGGTGGTGGACGAGAATATCGAGATAGAGGTGAACCCCTCGGATATCCGCATCGACACCTATCGGTCCTCCGGGGCGGGCGGGCAGCATGTCAACACCACCGACTCGGCGGTGCGGATTACGCATATCCCCACAGGCATCGTCACCACCTCCAGCCAGAAATCGCAGCACCAGAACCGCGAGATCGCGATGAACGCGCTGAAATCGCGGCTGTATGAACTGGAGTTGCGCAAGCGCACAGAGGCTATCGATGCCGCGCATGAGGCCAAGGGCGATGCCGGTTGGGGCAACCAGATCCGTTCCTATGTGCTGCACCCCTATCAGATGGTGAAAGACCTGCGCACCGGGCACGAAACCTCGGACAGCCAGGGCGTGCTGGACGGTGCGCTTGATGGCTTTATGGCGGCCACGCTGGCGATGGATGTCGCCGGGAAATCGCGCGCCGAGGCCACGGCAGGCGACTGATCCCGCGAAGGTTATGGATGTCGCGCAGATTTTTCTTGCGCGACAGTTTGTCGCGCCTACCATTGGATTACAGGGGTCTGATGGAGGAACGAAACATGTCTGAACAAGCTGCAGCGCAGGGGACTGCGCCAATGATTGCACCCAACAAGCTGACAACGGATGATCTGCGCGCCGCACTTCGCGCCGGGCTGGCCGATTTCAAGGCCGCGCCGATATACGGGTTGTTCTTTGCGCTGGTCTACGTGGCGGGCGGGCTGGCCTTGTGGTTCGGGTTGGGGGCCGCCGGACAACCCGTCTGGTTCATCCCGATCGCCGCAGGGTTTCCGCTATTTGCGCCCTTTGCCGCTATCGGCCTTTACGAGGTCAGCCGCCGCCGCGAGGCGGGTGAGCCAGTGTCCTGGGGTCCGGTTCTGGGCGCGCTGAAGGGGCGCGGCGACGGCCAGCTTGCGCTGATGGCAATTGTGGTGCTGCTGGCCTTCGGGTTCTGGATCATTCTGGCGCGGGGCGTGTTCGCGCTGTTCATGGCGCGCACCGGTATCGGCTTTGAAAGCATCGCGATGCTGTGGTCCTTCGGCGGCGTGTCGATGTTGCTGGTGGGCACCATCATCGGGGCAATGCTGGCGCTGGCGCTGTTCTCGGTCACGGTCATCAGCCTGCCCATGCTGCTGGACCGCGAGGTGGATTTCGTCACCGCCATGATTACCAGCGTCGAGACTGTGCGCGTCAATGCGAAGGTAATGCTGCGTTGGGCTGTGATCATCGCGGCGTTGGTTCTGGTGGCCATGTTGCCAGCCTTTCTGGGCCTGTTTCTGATACTGCCGGTGCTGGGCCATGCGACCTGGCATATCTACCGCAAGGCGCTTTCCGCCTGAGCCGCTGACAACCGTCAGCAGCGACAGGGGCGCGGCATTGGCTGCGCCCCTTTTGCGTTGATATTCCAACCCGCTTGCGCACGCTTGCGGCGCGGGCGATGGCGGATGGAAACACCTTCGGGCCTATGGCATGGCGCGCAGCAATGCGGCTCCATCGCCCATTGCGAAGATGGCCGCGATCCGGCCCCGGCCCTGACCGTGCCTTTCGGGGCCGCCGAACATCTGGCGACGGGGATGCAGGGCTTCCCCTTGCGCGGGCAGGGCGTTAAAGACAGGCAAATGCGATATGAGGCCGGATCGATGACAATGGACAAGACTTTCGACGCAAAATCCGCAGAGGCGCGCATCGCTGCGCTGTGGGAAGAAAAGGCTGCGTTCCGCGCCGGTGCCAATGCGCGCCGCAAAGAGGCGTTCTGCATCATGATCCCGCCCCCCAATGTGACCGGCAGCCTGCATATGGGCCATGCCTTCAACAACACGTTGCAGGATATTCTGATGCGCTGGAAGCGGATGCAGGGCTATGACACGCTCTGGCAGCCGGGGCAGGACCATGCGGGCATCGCCACGCAGATGGTGGTAGAACGCGAACTGGCGAAGGAAGGCAAGAAGCGCACCAAGATGGGGCGCGAGGAGTTTCTGGCCAAGGTCTGGGAATGGAAGGCGCAATCGGGCGGCACCATCATCAACCAGCTCAAGCGGCTGGGGGCGTCTTGCGACTGGTCGCGCAATGCCTTCACCATGTCCGGCGCGCCGAATTGTCCGCCGGGCGAGGAAGGCAATTTCCATGACGCCGTGATCAAGGTCTTTGTCGATATGTATGACAAAGGCCTGATCTATCGCGGAAAACGACTGGTCAACTGGGATCCGCATTTTGAAACCGCGATATCGGATCTGGAAGTCGAGAATATCGAGACTGACGGCCATATGTGGCATTTCAGATACCCGCTCGCTGGTGGCGAAACCTATGAGTATTTGGAGCAAGATGAAGACGGCAATGTGATCCTGCGCGAAATGCGCGATTACATTTCCATCGCCACCACGCGGCCCGAAACCATGCTGGGCGATGGCGCGGTGGCGGTTCATCCATCGGATAAGCGTTATGCGCCAATTATCGGAAAGCTTTGTGAAATTCCCGTTGGCCCGAAAGAGCATCGTCGGTTGATCCCGATCATCACCGATGAATATCCTGATCCGAATTTCGGCTCTGGCGCGGTCAAGATCACCGGCGCGCATGACGCCAATGACTATGGCGTGGCCAGGCGCGGGGGAATACCGATGTATCGGCTGATGGATACAAAAGCGCAGATGCGCGCGGATGGTGCGCCCTATGCCGAGGCGGCGGAAGTGGCGGGCGCGGTGGCGCGCGGCGAGCGCAGCCTGTCAGAGGCAGAGGCCGATGCGCTGAACCTTGTGCCCGACCATCTGCGCGGGCTGGATCGATACGAGGCGCGCAAGCGCGTGGTCGCCGAAATTACCGCCGAAGGATTGGCGGTGATGACCCGCGCCGATGACCCCCGGCTGGGCCGCAAGCTGGGGGATGCTGATGACCCGGCGGCGCTGGTGCCACTGGTTGAAGCGAAAAAGATCATGCAACCCTTTGGCGACCGGTCGAAAGTGGTGATCGAGCCGATGCTGACCGACCAGTGGTTCGTCGATGCCGAAAAGGTGGTCGGGCCAGCGCTGGACGCCGTGCGCGATGGTCGCGTGAAGATCATGCCGGAATCGGGTGAGAAGACCTATTTCCACTGGCTGGAGAATATCGAGCCGTGGTGCATTTCCCGGCAACTGTGGTGGGGGCATCAGATTCCGGTTTGGTATGGGCCGGTGAGGAACAGCGACGGAAGTAGGCTGATTTCAGTTAATGATGGACGCCAAGGCATGGACCGCCAATTCTGTGGCGCGTCTGAGGATGCTATCAGGGCTGAAGCGGAGAAATACTACGGTGAACCAGTCGAGTTCGTGGACAGCCAACGCACAGCGATAAAAAACTTCGGCAGAAACGCACTCCGCAGGAAAACGGCGGAACGCGCTCCAGTTCCTCTATATCGTGATCCCGACGTGCTCGACACATGGTTCTCGTCCGGCCTCTGGCCCATCGGCACGCTGGGCTGGCCGGAGCAGACCGAGGAATTGCAGAAATACTTCCCGACCTCTGTCCTCGTCACCGGGCAGGACATCCTGTTCTTCTGGGTTGCCCGCATGATGATGATGCAGCTGGCGGTCGTGGATGAAATACCGTTCCACCATGTCTATCTGCATGGGCTGGTGCGTGATGCCAAGGGCAAGAAAATGTCGAAATCCCTTGGCAATGTCGTCGATCCGCTGGAAATCATCGATGAATACGGCGCGGATGCGCTGCGCTTCACCAATGCGTCCATGGCCAGCCTTGGCGGTGTGCTGAAGCTGGATACGCAGCGCATTGCGGGCTATCGCAACTTCACCACCAAGCTGTGGAATGCCTGCCGCTTTGCCGAAATGAACGGGGTGTGGGCGGGGCATGCCACGCGGGCGGCGCCCCCGCAGCCGCAGGCCACGGTCAATCGCTGGATCATCGGCGAAACCGCGCGGGTGCGCGAGGCGGTGGATGCCGCGCTGACTGACTATCGCTTCAATGACGCCGCAAACGCGCTTTACGCCTTTGTCTGGGGCAAGGTTTGCGACTGGTATGTGGAATTCGCCAAACCGCTATTCGATGGCGAGCAGGCGGCCGAGACGCGCCAGACAATGGCCTGGGTGCTGGATCAATGCATGATCCTGCTGCATCCGATGATGCCCTTCATCACCGAAGAGCTTTGGGGGTTGACGGGTCAGCGCGGCAAGCTGTGTGCCCATGCCGACTGGCCGGATTATGGCGCGGAGCTGGTCGATGAGGCGGCGATGCGCGAAATGCGCTGGGTGATCGGGCTGATCGAGACGATCCGTTCCGCGCGCCAGCAATTGCGCGTGCCGGTGGGGTTGAAGCTGAACATGGTCCAGCTTGACCTGAGCACTGAAGGGCAGGCGGCGCTGGATCGCAACCTGACGCTGGTGCAGCGTCTGGCGCGGGTTGCCACGCTTGAACAGGCCGCGCGCCTGCCCAAGGGGTCGATCACCGTGGCGGTCGAAGGCGGCAGTTTCGGGCTGCCGCTGGAAGGGGTGATCGATATCGCGGCTGAAAAGGAGCGGCTGGAAAAGACCCTTGCCAAGGCTGAAAAGGAACGCGCGGGGATCGAGGGGCGGCTGAACAATGCCAGATTCGTCGCCAGCGCGCCCGAAGAGGTGGTGAGCGAGGCGCGCGAGAAATCGGCGCTGCTGGCAGAGGAAGGCGCGCGGCTGCGCGCGGCGCTGGAACAATTGCAGGCAATCGGCTGACGGGCAGGGGCGGCGATGCTGCGCCTTTGCGTCAGTCGCTTAGCGCATAGCCCGCCCCGCGCCGCACCACGCGGTTGAAGGCCGGGCGCAGGAAATGCCCGCCAGTAAACAGCGCGCCATCGCTGGCCAGTTGGTCAAGTAACGCCTTGCGCGTCTGGCGCGCGGTGTCGCTGTCCAGATCAAAGGCAATCGCGATTTCCGGGTCGGGCACCTGAAGCGCGGGGGCATGGACAATGTCGCCCACATGGATCAGCGCCTCGCCCCCGCTATCCAGCCGCCAGCCGAAATGCCCCGGCGTGTGCCCCGGCAGCGCCAGCCCCGACAGCCCCGGCGCAAGCTCTGCCCCGTCGCGCATGATTTCCAGCCGGTCGCCATAGGCTGCCAGCACGGCCTGCGCCAGCTTCGCCCAATCGGCAAGCCGGGACAGATCGCCGGTGAAATTGCTGTCATCGGACCAGAAGGCGCGATCGGCCTCGGTCAGATGCAGCGTGGCATTGGCAAATACTGCCGCGCCCTCGGGGGTGATCATGCCCGCGATATGGTCAGGGTGCAGATGCGTGGCAAGCAGCGTGTCCACCTGATCGGGGGTGACGCCCAACTCTGCCAGCCCATCAAGCAGAAAGCCGCAGGCCGGGCCGAACAGATCGCGCGGTCCGGCATCGGCCAGTATGACCCGCCCGTTCTGCCGGATCAGCACGGCGTTGAAATTGGTTGCGATCTGGTCCTGACCGGCCTGTTGCAGCAATTCGGTGATATGCGCTTCATCCGTGCCGGGAAACAGATCCGGCGTGAAGGAATGCTCACCATCGGTGATGATGCTGACATCGGCTGCGCCAATCTTGCGGGTTACTGTGCGCGTCATCCGGGCCTCCATAGGGTTTGGCCACAGGCTAGCCGCAGCCGCCCGGTGCTGGCAAGGGGCGTGATCCTGGTCAGTCGGCTGCGGGCAGCTCGATGCGGTGGCGCAGCCTGCCGCTGTCGCGGTCAAACAACAACACGCTGCCCTCATCTCCCAGCACCAGCACCCAGTCGCGCGCCAGCGTCACGGCCTCGGCGCGCACGCCTTCGGGCAGGGAAACCTGATCGGGCAGGGCAAAAGGCGCAGGCGCACGCGCAATGCGGGTGACAAGCAGCCCGATGATCAGTATCAGGCCAAGGATCATCACACTGGTCAGCACAATGACCAGCCGCTTGACGAAACGCACCTCTGGCGGGGTGTGTTCAGGCGGGGGCATGTCCGGGGGCTGGGTCATGGCAGAGACGCCTTTCACGAAGTTGCAGATCATCATCGGGCCGGAACCGCCCGCCCGCCTTGATAAGGCGCTGGCGCGCGATGTGCCAGAGGGGGCGGCGCTGTCACGCTCGCGTCTTGCGCGCATCATCGCCGAAGGGGGGGTGCGGCGCGGGGAGGAGGTGCTGGACAGCCCGCGCGCGCGGGTGGTCGAGGGCGATGCGCTGGTGCTGCATGTCACCCAAGGGGCCGAGGTGGAAACCGTGGCGCAGAAGATCGCGCTGGATGTGGTCCATGAAGATGATGACCTGATCGTGATCAACAAGCCTGCGGGCATGGTGGTGCATCCCGCCCCCGGCTCGCCCGATCAGACGCTGGTCAACGCGCTGCTGCACCATTGCGGCGACAGCCTGTCAGGGGTGGGGGGCGAAAAGCGCCCCGGCATCGTGCATCGCATCGACAAGGACACATCGGGCTTGCTGGTGGTGGCGAAATCGGATCGCGCCCATCACGGGCTGGCCGCGCAATTCGAACGCCACAATGTCGAACGGCGCTATCTGGCGCTGCTGCATGGCGTGCCCGATCCGGCTGATCCGCGGTTGCGCGGGGTGCGCGGAGCCAGTTTCGAGGCAGGCAACATTCTGAAAATCACCAGCCAGCTGGCGCGTCATCGCACGGATCGCCAGCGTCAGGCGGTGGTCTGGGCGGGTGGGCGACATGCAGTGACGCGCGCGCGTGTGCTGGAGCGTTTTGGGGCGCCGGTGCAGCTTTCGCTGGTGGAATGCTGGCTGGAAACCGGGCGTACGCATCAGATCCGGGTACATATGGCGCATGCAGGCCATGCGCTTCTGGGCGATCCGGTCTATGGCGGGCGGCGCAAGCTGTCGCCCAAGGCGCTAAGCGCGGCGGCGTTGGCGCAATGCGCGGGCTTTGCGCGCCAGGCTCTGCATGCGGCCGCTTTGGGCTTTGTCCACCCCGTCAGCGGCGAGAGATTGCGGTTTGAGGCCGATCTGCCGCCCGATATGGCCGCGCTTCTGGCGGCGCTGCGGGCCTCACAGCCCAACACAAGCGGGTGAGGGGGCTTGCCGGGCATCCGCACCTGCGCTTTACCTTTTCCCAACGAAATTGCGCGATACCCATTGCGACAGTAAAGCAGGGGGCATATCTGCGCAGATCACAGATGCGGGGGGCCATTAACCATGAGCAGCTATGCCAATCTTCCAGCACCCAGCCCGGAACAGGGGCTGAACCGCTACATGCAGGAAATCCGGCGATTTCCGATGCTGGAACCGGAAGAGGAATACATGCTGGCCAAGCGCTGGGTCGATCATCATGACGCCGAGGCTGCGCATAAGCTGGTGACCAGCCATCTGCGCCTGGCCGCCAAGATCGCGATGGGCTATCGCGGCTATGGCCTGCCGCAGGCAGAGGTGATTTCCGAAGCCAATGTCGGGCTGATGCAGGCGGTCAAGCGCTTTGATCCGGAAAAGGGGTTCCGGCTGGCCACTTATGCGATGTGGTGGATCCGCGCCAGCATTCAGGAATACATCCTGCGGTCATGGTCGCTGGTCAAGCTGGGCACCACAAGCGCGCAGAAAAAGCTGTTTTTCAACCTGCGCAAGGTCAAGTCCAAGATCGGCGCGCTGGAAGATGGCGATCTGCGGCCCGAAAACGTGGCCCGCATCGCGCGGGATCTGAATGTCACCGAGGATGAGGTCATCGCCATGAACCGGCGCCTGTCGGGCAGTGACAGTTCCCTGAACGCCACCATCGGGACCGAGGATGGCGCGGCAAGCTGGCAGGACTGGCTGGAAGATGAAGGCGCCAATCAGGCAGAGGATTATGCCGAGCGTGATGAGCTGGAACTGCGCCGCGAATTGCTGACAGAGGCGCTGGATGTCCTCAATGACCGCGAACGCGAGATATTGACCGAAAGACGGCTGAGCGAAGACCCGGTCACGCTGGAAGATCTGTCACAGCGTTTCGATGTCAGCCGCGAACGCATCCGCCAGATCGAAGTGCGCGCCTTTGAAAAGCTTCAGGCGCGGATGCGCACTCTGGCGCGCGAAAAGGGCATGGTGGTGCCGGTTAGCTGACCAGCGCTATCGGGTTCGGCGCGCCAACGGGTTTCTTCCTTGTCGGCTGTGCTGCGGGCAGTCGGTGTGCAGCCGCTCATGGGTTGGGGTCGCCGCGCGCCGCGTCGTCGGGGCGTGCCAGGCTGAAGACCTTCTCAACCACCGCGTAATCGCGATAGCCGCAGCGGGCCAGCGGTTGGAACCGCGTGATGTCGAACACCCCGTCGCGCAGGCAATCATCGCGCAGATGAATGCCCGTAACTTCTGCCAGCACCAGATAATTCGCCGCGCCCGACAGGATCAGGATCTGCGTCATCCGGCATTCCAGCGCGGCGGGCGCATCGGCCACCCGCGCGGCATTGATGCTGTGGCATTGCGCCTTGGTGATACCGGCATGGATGAATTCATCCGCGCCCGCGGCCAGCGCGGCAGAGCTGGCATTCATCGCATCGCGTGCGCCATATTCCACGATATTGACGCAGAACACGCCCGTGTCGCGGATAATGGCCACGCTGTCCTTGGTGCCTGCGCGGTCGGGCTTGGCGCTGGTCGAGGCGAACATAACCTGCGGCGGGGTGTAGGCCACGGCGTTGAAGAAGGAATAGGGCGCAAGATTGTCGCGGCCCTGAACGTCGCGGGTGGAAATCCAGCCAATCGGGCGCGGGGCTATGATGGCGCTGAAGGGGTTATGGGCCAGCCCGTGGCCATGTCTGGGTTCATAGAACATTCGTTGCCTTCTGATCTTGGTTTGCGCGCAGCCTAGCGTCATGCTAGGCGCGCTGCCAGCGCGACCATGCGCAAGGGGCAGGCCAATGCAACTGTTTCAGGAAACCCCCGCCGATTGGTGGGAGATCGAGGCGCTTTACGATCTGTGCTTCGCGCCGGGGCGCGAGGCGCTGTCGTCCTATCGGTTGCGCGATGATGTCCCGCCGGTTGCCGATCTGTGCCTGCTGTTGCGCGATGATAGCGGTGTTGCGGCGGCCATCCGCTATTGGCCGGTCTGTGTCGCGGGGCAGGATGCGCTGCTGCTGGGGCCGATTGCCGTGCACCCCACGCATCAGGGCGAGGGGCTTGGCGGCTGGCTGATCCGCGAAAGCCTGGCGCGCGCGCGCGATGCGGGCTGGTCGCGCGTGTTGCTGGTGGGCGATGAACCTTATTACAGCCGGTTTGGCTTTTTCCGTCTGGATGGGGTGCGCATGCCCCCGCCCACCAACCCGGCGCGGATACTTGGGCTTGCTCTTCAGCCCGGTGCCTGGGACCGTGTGCGCGGTGTCGTCACGCGCAATCCGTCGAACGCCAGGTGATGCCGGTGCGCTGACACAGCGTCACGGCAGCGACGCCACATATTCCAGCAGGGCCGGACGCGCGCTGTCCAGCCCGCGACGTTGCGCGCGGGCGATGATCTCTGACACTTCGTTCAGATTGGCGCGCCGGATCATCGACTTGACCGGCCCGATAGAGGCCGGGCGCATCGACAGCGCGGCAATGCCGATACCGGCCAGCGCCAGCGCATCGACCGGGCGCCCCGCATCTTCGCCGCAAAAGGACAAGGCGGTTCCGGCGCTGTGGCAGCGGTCGACGATATGCTGCAGGAAGGTCAGGAAACTCAGGCTCAGCGTATCATAGCGCCGCCGGACCAGTTCGTTTTCGCGGTCCGCGGCAAAGAAGAACTGCTTCAGATCATTGCCGCCGATCGACAGAAAATCGACCTGCTGAAAGAAGCTTTTCGGCGCATAGGCCAGCGAGGGCGTTTCCAGCATCGCGCCGATCTTGACATCGGCGGGCAGGACATGGCCCAGCCGCCGTTCGCGCGCTATCTCGCGCATCAGGATCGCGCGGGCGCGGTCAAACTCGCTGGCCTGTGCAACCATCGGGAACATCACCGACAAGGGGCGACCTTGCGCCGCGCGGATCAGTGCCTGAAGCTGCATGCGCAACACGCCAGGCTTGTCCAGCCCCACGCGCAATGCGCGCCAGCCCATTGCCGGGTTCGGCTCATCGGGGCGGTTCATATAGGGCATAACCTTGTCAGAGCCGATATCGAGCGTGCGGAAATGGACGGTCTTGCCCTTGGCGGCATCCAGAACGCGGGCATAATTCGCGACCAGTTCAGAACGCTTGGGCATCTTGTCGCGCAGCAGGAACTGCAATTCGGTCCGAAACAGCCCCACCGCATCGGCACCTGAACTGGGCAGAGACGGCAGATCGGCCATCAGCCCGGCATTCATCTTCAGCGTGACGACTGTCCCGCAGCGCGCCTTGGCGGGTTTGTCGCGCAGCCCGGCATAGCGTTCCTGTGCCTTGGCCTGCATCGCCATCTTGTCGCGAAACGCAGAACTGACGCTGTCATCGGGGCGCAGATGCACCACCCCTTCCGTGCCGTCGACCAGGATATGATCGCCATTCAGCGCCTCGGTGGTAATGCGCGGTACATTGATGACAAGCGGGATCGCCAGCGCGCGCGCAACGATGGTGGCATGGCTGCCCACCGCACCTTCTTCCAGCACCACGCCGCGCAGCTTGCGGCCATATTCCATCAACTCGCCGGGTCCGATATTGCGCGCAACCAGGATCGGACGCTCGGGCATTTCCGCGCCGGTTTCGTTGCCTTGGCCGGTCAGGATGCGAAGCAACCGGTTGGACAGATCGTCCAGATCATGCAGCCGGTCGCGCAGATAGGTATCAGGCACGGTTTCCAGCCTGGCGCGTGCTTCGGATTGTTCCTTTTCCACCGCGGCTTCGGCGGACAGGCCCAGACGGATATCCTGCTCCATGCGTTTCAGCCAGCCGCGCGAATGGGCGAACATGCGATAGGTTTGCAGAACCTCGCTCTGCTCCTTGTCGCGCGCAGCGGCCGAGGCGAGCATGTCATCGACCGAAACGCGCAAGGTCTCGACCGCGTCCTGAAGGCGCGCGACCTCGGCATGCGAATCGTCATTGACCAGATTGGTGATGACAACGCGCGGCTGGTGCAGCCAGACATGGCCCTCGGCCTCGCCTTCCTGCGCAGTGATGCCGCGCAAAACTGCCTGATGCTTGTGCGGCGAAGGGATCTCGGTGCCATTGCCGACAAAGGCGCCAAGTTCGGTCATCTCGGCCAGCACCATCGCGACGACTTCAAGGCCGTAAACCGCGTCGTCTGAAAACTGCCTCGCGTCCCTGGTCTGGACCACCAGAACCCCCAGCCTTTCGCCCAGCCGCTGGATCGGCACCCCCAGAAAGGAACTGAACACCTCTTCGCCGGTTTCGGGCATGTAGCGAAAGCCCGGCTGAGACGGCGCGTCGGGTGTGTTGATGGCGCGCGCAAGCCGCGCGACCTTGCCCACCAGCCCTTCGCCGATGCGCAGCCTTGTGCGATGTACAGCATCGGGGCGCAGCCCTTCGGTGGCGCACAGCTCCAGCGTGTCGGCGTCGCGCATCAGATAGACCGAGCACACATCCGCATGCATCGACTCGGCAATCAGCGTGGTGATGCGGTCCAGACGTTCCTGACCGGGATTGCCTTGCGCCAGCAGGTCGCGCAAACGGCGCAACAACATGCGGCTGTCGGTTCGGGTTCTGTGGGGCATTGCCCCTCCGCTTCTATTGCGGCCTGCTGCCTGTCGGCCTAGCCTGCCTTGTCCAACTCGAAGGCATCATGAAGCGCCTGAACCGCCAACTCCATATATTTTCTGTCAATCAGCACTGATATCTTGATTTCAGAGGTCGCAATGACCTTTATATTGACACCTTCAGACGCCAGAGCCTGGAACATGCGCGCGGCAACGCCTGCATGGCTGCGCATGCCGATTCCCACTACCGAGACCTTGGCCGCGTCTTCGTCCACTTCCAGATTTTCATAGCTGATCGTCCCGGCTGCGCGCGCGGCCTCCAGCGCCTTGCGCGCGCGGGCAACCTGATCGACGGGGCAGGAAAAGGTCATGTCGGTGACGGGTTTGTCATGGCCTTGTGCCTTTTCCGAAATGTTCTGGACAATCATGTCCACATTCACCCCGGCTTCGGATAGCGGGCCGAAAATCGCGGCGGCGATGCCGGGGCGGTCTTCGACGGTGACAAGGGTCAGCTTTGCTTCCTCGCGGCTATAGGCCACGCCAGAGACGACTTTCGATTCCATGATTTCATCCTCGTCACAGACCAGAGTGCCTGAAGTTTCATCGGTATCATCGAATGATGACAGAACCCGCAGCCGGACCTTGTAGCGCATCGCCAGCTCGACCGAGCGTGTTTGCAGCACCTTCGCGCCAAGGCTGGCGAGTTCCAGCATTTCCTCGAAGCTGATCTTTTCAAGCTTGCGCGCCTTCGAGGTGATGCGCGGATCGGTCGTATAGATGCCGTCAACATCAGTGTAGATATCGCAGCGTTCCGCGTCAAACGCCGCGGCAAAGGCCACCGCTGTCGTATCCGACCCGCCGCGCCCCAGCGTGGTGATGCGCCCTTCGGGGCTGACGCCCTGAAAACCGGCAATCACCGCAACCTTGAAACCCTCGGCAAATTTCGCGTCAAGATTGGCGCGCGGGATATCGACGAAACGCGCCGCGCCATGCTGGCTGGTGGTCTGGATCGGCACCTGCCAGCCCTGCCATGACCGCGCGGGCACATCCATTTCCTGCAGCGTCAGCGCCATCAGCCCGGCGGTGATATTCTCGCCGGAACTGACCACCGCATCATATTCGCGCGCATCATAGAGCGGCGAGGTTTCATTGACCCAGCCGACAAGCTCGTTGGTCTTGCCCGACATCGCCGAGACGATGACGATCACATCATAGCCGCGATCGACCTCTGCCTTGATCTTCGCCGCCGCGTTGCGGATGCGGTCCAGATCAGCGACAGAGGTGCCGCCGAATTTCATCACCAGAAGCGGCATGGGCCGATCCTTCATTGCCGGTTTGCGCGCCACTACTTATGCGCGCAGGGCGTTGCGCGCAAGGTGGGGCAGCAGGGGCGGGGGGCGTTTGCGCGGTTTTTGTCGCAGCGCGGCGGTGGGGTGGTGACGCGGGGGAAGGGAAGGGGGGAGGGACGGCTATGCGGGACCTTTCTGCCGTTCACTGTAGACGATCGCTTCTTGTTCGCGGCGTCAGTATCGATGACTTGAAAGCTTGATAATGTCATTTCTTGCATCCGTGATGAGCTGCCCCCTCGGCGATTAAAACAGCTTGTATTCTTTGATTAAGGTATGCACATTCGGACCACGGGGAATATGAAAAGGTGAGCCCAAACCTCAACACTTCGCTGCATGCAGAGGCTCTATGGAAACACTGCTTGCGACACTGCTCGCGAAATTGCTTGGGATCGCTGGCCTCGGTGGTTTTGTTTCGGGGCTGTGCATTCGTTCATTGACGTTGGCATTGTGCGGAGGAGCAACGGCGGGCGTTCTGGGGCAAATCGTTCTTGTGAGCCTTCGGTCTACCAGTGTTGGCGTTGTCAGTTGGGTCGCCGCCATCATTGCAGGCTTGCTGGCCGCGTTGATCGGATGGGCTGTACGAGGCCGAAGGCTATCAAACAGATGAATAATGTCATGTGGCGCATTGAGGGGTTCGATAGCACAGCTTCCATTTTTTCTGTGGAGCTGCCGCACAACCACCTTGGAATAAAACAGGCTGAGAGCCTGTTGGCTCGTTTAGTAGCACGCCACCTTACTGCTGATCAGATTGTATCTGCTTCAACCGCCAAAAGTGTCAGGACAATAGACAGCCTGATACCAAGGAAAGACTATTCAAACAACAAGATCATCATAACCTGTGGTGACAACCCTCATTATGTTGCGACCCTGATCCGCAACCCTCCCCTCTCGCCCATCGAATAACACGAGGCGCACATGAGAGATTCAAGACGCTTGGAAAAAGAAAACAGCATCGAAAGCCTCAAACGAGGAATGGATCCCTATGGGAACTTTTGGATTGGGCTCGGTGCGGTTGGTGTCATTGCAACGATTTTTGGCTTGCAAGGCGACGGCATAGCGGCAGGGGTTGGCTTGGCGATTTCCGTTGCAATCCTGCTCTATGGTTTCAGTGCAAAGGACAAAGTGAAGAAGTCCGAAGAGAAAATCCGAATACTACAGCGGGAACTTGATCTTTCAGAACCGAAGGAACGAGATAATCGACCGCCGATGCATAAACAGTAATCAAAGAACGCACCGGCTGGATACATCGCCGTGTTTGCGAAAGACTTCTGATCGCCGTGGCGCAATCGTGACCGTCCGCTCAGGGCTCCTTCCCGCCTTGCGGCACTGCAGCACGCCAACTGCCGCCCGACGCACAG
>JAFIEF010000119.1 GCA_020832655.1 Paracoccaceae bacterium | reverse complement strand
AGCTTGAATCAGAAATCAGCACAGATGGGAATCCTGATTGTCCACAGGCCCTAGAACTACCCTCTACCCCTTCGAGCACCCCCCTGCCGGATAGGCAGCTGAGAGATCAAGCCGGGTGATGTGGTGGAATGTGTAATGCCCCCCCTGCCGGATAGGCAGCTGAGAGAGAAAATTTCTGGCTCGTTTCCGACCTCGCCAGCCCCCCTGCCGGATAGGCAGCTGAGAGAAGCGGGCGGCATATCATCGGCAACAAACTCACCCCCCCTGCCGGATGTGGGCAAGCGCAATACACCGCGTATATTGACCCCCGCCAATTCCACTAGGCCCCCAATCGCAAAGCACCAGCCGCATGCCGGCTATACTACGAGACAAGACCACACGACGATCGGATCACCGTGCTTCATTGCAACCCAAAGGATATGCTATCATCTCACCCTACACTGGACTGGTCATGCGATTTCAAACTTCTGGTTCATTCTCCTCAGGTTTCGACGTCGAGATTACCTCGCGCGTCTCGCGCAGGATATCCTTCCCCTCGTCGGCCAGGCCGGCCGGCAGTCCGGCACGGCGCAGCCACGATGTCATCTTCTCGATCAGAGGCTGGAGAACCCGCAGCAGGCCGTCGGCGTCGGCCCATTTTCCCTGCAGATCGACCTCTTTCTCCGCGATGGACGCCTGCGCGCGCGCAAGTTCGGCGCGCTGATTCGCAATATCCGCCCGTGCGACGATGCGCTCTTGTTCAATTTCTGCCATGGCCTCGGCTCGCTCCGCGAGGGTAGATTGCGCCACAGCCGCAGTATCGTTGTGGACTGAATTGATCGTTTCAACGAACGTATGCGCCGCAGCCACGGCGGGGGCGATCTCTGGGTATGCAGCGCGGACGGGCTCGGCCAACCGCTCCAAATCATCGGCGTCCCCTTCATGCAGCGCACGCGCCTTAACGCCCTCACTCAGAGCGACCAGCCCATGACTGACCGCATCCACACGCGCGAGTGCCTCGGCGGTCCGCGCCGCATGCGCTTCAGCCGTGCGCGCGGCCTCTTTCGCCCGTTGCTCCGCTGCGATGCGCGCGGATTCAGCATCGGCCTGCGCCTGGCGCGCAGCCTCCGCGCGCCCCTCGGCCTGCATATTCTGCTGATGCAACGCGAGGGCCCGTGCTTCCATCTTGCGGATCCGGGCCGCTTGATCGGAGCGGTGCCGCTCCAGTTCAGCGTTTTTCTCAGCCAGGCTTTTAATGCGAACGCGCCGGAATGCCTCTGCGAGGTGCCCGCGCTTGAGCGCGATTTGCGCCTCAACCATGATCTGATCGGCCTGTTCTTTCTGCGCCTTCGCTTCCGCGATGGCACGCTTGCGCGATTTCTTTACAGCTGATCGTGCGGTCACCCGGGCATCTGTCCGCGTCTGTTCGGAATCTGCCTGCGCTCTCTCCCGGATCCGGTCCCGATCCTGCAGCGCCTTGCGCCGTTGCTCCTGCCGCCACTTGCTCGGAGGCACATGCTCACGCGGGCTTGGCCCTTCCAGCCCTGCGGCCCTTGCTGCGCGGGCGGATGCGGCCCGGCGCTCGCCGCGATGGATACCCAAGTCAAGAAATGCCTCGCCAACCAAATCTTGCGCATGCTCATAATCGGCGAGAAGCGGGTTGAATGAGGGTTGCAACAGCCGCTGACACCCCCGATTCTGACTGACTTTTTCATTCCACACAGCGACGGCGAAGTGCAGATGCACGGCCTCTTCATCCACATGAACCGTAACTTCCCGCAACTGCCCATCAGGGAAATGTGTCTGCAGGAACTCGACGCCTCGATTGACGAATTGGTTCACCCGTTCAGGGTCCCATTCATCCGGCCCTGTGCCGCCGAACCAGAGCTTATTGACCGTCAAAATCCCCTCGCGAAGCGGTCCTTCCGCCGTGAATTTCCATGGATCAACGGGCCCACGACGGCGCAGCTCCTCCGCTTCTTTCCAGCGGCCCTTGGCTTCACGAGCAGCAATTTCATTGAGGTGATTGTTTCGTTTCGCGGCGGCGATCTCTGCGATCAAGACGTCAATCCAATCCTCGTCACCAATAACGCGATAATTCTGTGGACTCAGATCATGGCGGATATGGCTCAGATCCCCACCCGCTCGCTGATCATGCATTTCCCGTCTGCGAAGCGCCCGAGGGAAGAGAGAGGCAAATCTCAGGACAGCCGGGGCCGTGGCAAGGTAGCCCTTGTTTGCGGGATGATCGAATTTGGTATGGACAGACATGGGCGAATTCCAGTTGATCTTGTTTGACTGGATTGTCCGCGCGCTGCGTGAAAAACCGCAGAGAAATTTTCAGGGATTGCCCGGAGTGTTACTCACTAACGTTTTTGCGCTGTCGGGGGTTCCCCGACAGCGCAAAAACCCGTTCGCAATGGGGAAACCCCCTCGACCCCTTCGCGCGATAACTCCCACCTGACGGATGGGAGTTATCGCTGCGACCAGCAGCCTGCTGGACCCGTACCCTGTCCTTAGATTGACATTCCTTTTTTTCTCGGGATTGACCTGTTTTTCGCTCGGTGACCCACTTGATGTCTGGCCTGTCACCGTTGGTGACATTACTGCTCCAAGTGGTCACGCACCCGTACCATTTCGTTCTATGTTTCCGTTTATTCGAAAATACCTATGTCACCACCGGATAGAAGGGGCGGCCCCAATCTTCCTTCGGGTGATCCATCATCAGATCAATGAATACCGGCAGCAGGAACCCCAGAATAGCCGCCCCATCGCGCACCTGCGCACGGTTCACGCTGCTGTTCCAGGTCGCCCCGCCATGCACAAGCTGGTTGCGCAGCACATAGAGCCGGTCGAAAACGAAGCTGAGCACCTTTGCGCTGTCGCCGCTCTGAAAGGCCTGCGCGAAACTGCGCGAGGAGTGACGGAACTTTTCCTCCCAATCCGCGAACCCTTCGATCCCGTTGGTATGCTGCCAGAACGGGTTGAAGACGAAATGGTTTTCCATGAGCGCCCGAACCGGGCCGGAAAAGCGCTGCCAGAGCGCCTTGTAGATGCGCTGGTCTGCATCGCGCGCGACCAGCTTGCCGAAATAATCGGCAAAAGCCGCGCGTTCGCCGATGGCTATGGACTGAAAGTCCCGCTCATCGGCATAGGCCGCATTGAAGGCGATCCATAGGAAGATAAACCGCGCGTCGTTATCCTCGCCGCAAGCCTCTGCCCGGCCGATCCAGCTGATGGACCGATGCACCCGCAAGCCCATCGTTTCAGGAAAGTCCGCGCGGATCGCACGCTGTTTGTCTTTCAGGGCATGAAATGTCATGGGCGCGGTCATTCAAAAAACCTTTCATTATCTGGTTATGGCATGGCCGCGAAATCCGAACGGCGGTGTTGCGCCACCATGTCACGCAATGCCTGCGGAGCAATCACCTCGGCCTTGTCGCCCCATTGATACAGATGCCAGGTCATTTCCAGCCAGACCGCGGCGTGGAACAGCACGATCAGGCTGCCATCCTTTTGCGGCTCCAACACTTGTTGCGGGTGAAAACG
>JAFIEF010000035.1 GCA_020832655.1 Paracoccaceae bacterium | reverse complement strand
AAAGGTGATTAAACCCCCTTAGCGTAGGATCCTGCCCCCTCCGGCATCAGACCCCAAGCTGGGGGGCACGGATCGAAGCGGCTGTGTTCGCCCTGGACAGCGATGAAGACTCGCTGCGCCATACCGCAACGCTTGACGCCTCTGTGGCGTATCTGAACACCTCGATGGCCGTGCTCAGGGCGTTTGATGCCATGAATGCACGGTTTGAACCAGAGGAGGCGCGCGGCGCGCGGCTGCGGCTGGTTCTGAACATTTCGGGGCGGGTTGTCTGGTTCAATGGTCATGCACAGGCCGTGTTCAACCTGTCGCGCATGTCCAGCCTGGCGCAGCTGGGGTTGAGCGCGGAGAATGAACAAAGGCTGGAAGCGCTGTTGAAGCAGCTTGACATGCCCGGCCCGGTAGTGGTGCCGCCGGTGGTGCTGCGTCTGGCGGGCCAGACTGATGAACAATGCCGCTACCTGATCGCCCGGCAGATCACCCAACCCGAAGACGACAAGCTGGTCTTGCTGGAAGAGATGGAGTCCAGCTGGACCCCGATGCTCGCCCATATGCTGCAAGCGTCGTTTTCGCTGAGTGTGCGCGAGGTGGAAATCGTCGAGGCGCTAAGCGCCGGGCAGACCCTGGCTGAATTGTCCGCAATGACAGGTAGGCAGGTCTCGACGCTTCGGACGCAGTTGAAATCCATCCTGCGCAAGACCTCCACCCGCTCACAGGCGCAGCTTGTCCGGCTGGTGCTGAGCATGGCCAGCCACGCTGGGGCACAGCCCGCCGCCCCCGAAGGGCTGGACCCGGAAGCAGAGTTTTTCACCCTGCCGGATGGGCGCATCCTGCCATATGCCACCTTCGGACCCGCGACCGGGCGTCCGGTGCTGTTTGTTCATGGCATGCTTGACGGATATTCCTTCCTTCAGGATCTCGACATGCTGCTGTCGCGGGCGCAGCTTCGGATCATCGCGCCGGAACGGCAGGGCTTTGGCAGGGCAAAGCTGGCATCCACCGCCGAAGAAGCGCCAGACCGTTTCGTGGCGGATATCTGTGCCCTGCTTGATGCGATGGGCATCGCGGACCTGCCTGTCGTCGGGCATATGTCAGGGGCTGTCTATGCCTTTGCAATGGCCGCCTACGCCCCGCAGCGCGTGCGGGGGGTGATCAATGTCTCGGGCGGGGTGCCGATCATTTCGCTGCAACAGTTCCGGCATATGTCGGCGCGCCAGCGCACGGTTGCGTTCACCGCCCGCTTTGCCCCCGCTGCGCTGCCGCTGGTACTTCATGCCGGTATCCGGCAGATCGCCTCTGGCGGGATCGAGGCATTTGTACACTCGCTCTACGAGGGGTCCATGTGCGACAGCGTTGCCTTATCGGACCCCAGAATAAGGGCACGGATCATCGAAGGGGTGCGCTTTGCGACCGCGCAAGGCTACAAGGGCTTCGAAATCGACAGCTTTCATGTGGTGCGCGACTGGTCAGAAGTGATCGCCGCGTCACAATGCCCGGTTGCCCTGATACATGGTGCGCATGATCCCGTGGTGTCGGTGACATCCGTTCAGCACCTTGCCACCCGACTGGGACCGCGATGCACGCCCATCATCGCGCCCCTGCATGGCCAGACAGTGTTGTATGCCCAGCCAGCGCTTCTGATAGAGGCGCTTGTCGCGATGATGGCCCTGCACAACTGCAGATGACAAGGCCTTCGGGCTTGCGGGTCTGTTCACATTTGACAGAAGCTGGCAATTCAACGCCAGAATCCGCCGCAGTGCCGGTTCTGACGTGGTGGTCTTGCGCGACCGGGTGTTGCACAACACCTGGAAGGGGCGCAACCACGCGATCAGGGCATCGCCAATCGGCAAGGTGTCGCCAGAGACTGAACCCCGCCCTGCCCGGACCAGCCGCAATATTTCACCGCGACTGCCGCGCAATCATCAAGGATTATGATCTTCATGATCACTGCGCATCACCAGCCGTGCGACGATGGGTGCGCCAGTGATCACCAGAATTATTCGCATCAGATGGTGAACCACGACAAAACCCAGATCAGCGCCCGCAACAATTGCCAGGACTGTCATCTCAGCCTGTCCGCCGGGGCTGAAGGACAAAAACGCTTCCAGCATTGGTGTCCCCCCAAGATAGAACGCCAGCCCCGTGAACGCTGCCGCCAGACCCGCCAGAATGATGGCGAAAGCGGCCCCGGCAGCCACATCGTGGCGCAGCTCGGCCAGCGAAACGCCGCGATAATACATGCCGATTGCCATTCCGATGAAGAACTGCGCGCCCAGGATCGCCTCGGCCGGGGGGCGATGATGGATGACATCGCCCAGTGACAGCGCCATCGCAAGTATCATTGGCCCAAGGATTGAGGCACCGAACAACCCGATCCGTTCGCCGCCTTTCCAGCCAATCAACGCAATTACCACCATGATGATCATTTCATGCAGCGGCAGGTCTGTAGCTGGCATGCCGATCGGATGATCCAGCCCGACATTCAGCGGCCCTGTCAGCAGGATCGGCACCAGCGTGACAATGATCAGCACGCGCGTGGCATGGATCAGCGACAGCGCGCGCGCATTCCCGCCCGCTTCCTGCCCGAAGATCACCATGTCCTGAAGCCCGCCGGGCATGGCAGCGTAGTAGCTGGTGATCCGGTCAAAGCCACATATGCGGTGAAAGAACGGCACGCCGATCAGTCCGATCAGGGCGATATAGGCGGGGATCAGGGCCAGCGTGATCGCCATCAGCGGCACTTGGCCCAAAATGGCGGGCGTCACCGAAGCTCCCACCGCAACACCCAGAACAGTGCGCGCAGCGACAGAGACCTGACCAGCCCCCTGCATCTGCACACCAGCAAGCGCCGCACACAGGCAGGCGAACATCGGCCCGAACAGAAAGGGCAGCGGCAGGCCAAGCGCGTAGAATGCCCCCACACCGGCAAAGGCGATGGCAAAGGTCTGTAGGCGGATGCGGTTGAACATGGGACGACTCGGGGTTGCGATTAGTCTTGCATACGCGTGTATCCAAGTGTATGCAATATCTATCGACCCCCGCAGCCGCACAGGACAGTATGAGCAACCCAACCAAGTCTGCCTCCGACTTGTCTCAGGGCCAAAGCGCTTATGACCGGTTGCTTGACGAAATCCGCCACGGCACCTTACCTCCCGGTGCGCGGCTGCGGGAAGTTGATCTGGCCGCGCGGCTGAACATATCGCGCACACCCGTGCGCGAAGCGATCCGCCGGCTGGAAGCCGATGGGCTGGTCGAACATCTGCCGCGACAGGGGGCCAGCCTGCGGCGGCTGAGCTATGCCGAGGTGATGGAGCTTTATGAAATGCGCGCGGTTCTGGAAGGCACGGCGGCACGTCTGGCTGCGCGTGCCGCGTCCGAACTGGAACTGCGCGAATTGTCCGATATCAATCAGGAAATGACAGCCAGCACCGACCCTGCAGAAATTGTGCGGCTGAACCGGCAGTTTCATGCAACCTTGATGAATGCCGCCAAGAACCGCTATCTGCAACGCGCAATCGGGGCTATGGGGCGCACCTTGCTGATTCTGGGACGATCCACCCTGTTCGACCCGGCACGCATCGCCAGCGCGGCAAAGGAACATGACGCAGTTCTGCGCGCCTTGCAGGCCCGCGACGGTGTCGCGTCCGAGCGTGCCATGCACGCCCATATCGAGGCCGCGCACCGTATCCGGCTGCGCCAACTGCGCGATGCTGGCGTCATGGATGCCCTGCCGGACGAAGGCGCAGATATCGCGCTTTGACGTCGTGGCGGCAGGTGACGGTCCTGCCGCGCTTTTCCGGCCCCCACTGCGCGGCGGGGTGGCTGACCTGACATGTTGAGCTGGCCCGAAAGCAAAGAGCCGGCAAAATCCCGAATAGCGTTTCAGTCTGGTAGCGGTTTCATTTCTTCAAGCGCCGTCACAAGCATTTTGCGGAACTCGGAACCCAATAGTGACCCCGGCCGGTGCGCCGGGGTCAGGATGGATACCTGGCTGGTGATTGCAGGCTTGAACGGTCGGAAAACCACGTCCTTGTCCTGAAACGATGACGCCGTGATCCGGTCGCAGATGCAGGCGCATAATCCATTGCGCGCAAGTTGGAGGGCGGGAAAGAATGTGCGCAGGACAAATCGCCTGTTGATGGTCGCACCCGCGCGCTCGAACGCGCGGCTGGTTTTGATCCATGTGACATGTTCATCGAACAGCGTTGCAAGAGGTACGCCGCACAAATCCCTGGGCGTGATGACGGTCTTGTCGGCAAGGGGGCTGTGGACATGCAGTGCTACAGGGCAATCCAGTGCGAAATCCTGCGCATGAACAGATGCCCGTCGCGGGGGGGTCTCGGCCAGGCCAATATCGTATTCCTGCGAGGCGATCAGGTCATCGACAATTGCTGAAGAGCGCATCATCAGGGCGGCTTCGACATGGTCGCGTCCTTGCAGAAAATCTGCCAGCAGATTGGGAAGAAAGCTGCTGGCGGCCGCAGGGTGACAGGCGATGCGCAGCCGCCCCAGCGACAGTTTGCCGATTTCCGCCATAGCCCTGCCGGTCTGGGTCAAACGTGACAGGACGGCCTCGGCTTCTTCCAGAAGATACAGGGCTTCGGGCCTTGGCTTCAGGCGACCCTGCTCGCGATTGAACAGCGCAAAGCAGAGTTCACGCTCCAGTCCCGCAATCATGGAACTGACCGCAGGCTGCGTGCGCCCCAATACACGGCTGGCTTCGGAAATCGACCCGGTCCGCATGACTTCGCGAAAGGTCTGCAACTGCCGGAAGGTCAGGTTCATGCATCCACCAAGACATAAATCCAATTTATGGAAACCAAGATATTTCGAATTTGATTTTATTGCCAGCCTTTTGCACTGTCATCGCAATCACAGGGGACTGATGTCATGGACAGGTTTGCCGCTATTCTTTTGACGACCCTCATCTGTGTGGTCGCCGGCGGTCAGTTTGTTCAGGTCATCACGCGATATGTGCTTCAGGTTCCCGTCATGGGGCTGGAAGAGACGATGCTCTATCCGACGCTGTGGCTTTACATCCTTGGTGCAGTGAATGCCTCGCGAGAGAACACGCATATCCGCGCCAATGTGCTGGAGATATTCCTGGGCACCGAAAAGGCCCACAAGATCCTTGCGATCATCGGCGAGGTTCTTAGCCTGATCGTGGGGCTTTGGCTGATCACCTGGATCTGGGATTTCACGCGCTGGTCATGGCGTGTCTGGCGCGAAAGCCCGACGCTGTATTTTCCGCTTTTCTGGGGCGATGTTGCCTTCATCATCGGCATGGTTCTGATGATGATCTTCACAGCCTATCACCTGTTGCGCCATCTGCGTGACCTGTTTGCAGGAGCCGCAAATGGTTGAGATTGCGCTTCTTTCCGTCGCTGTTCTGGTGATCTTTCTGACCCTTGGGGTGCCTTTGCCCTGGTGTTTTGGTGCTGCGATCATGTTCATGTATTTCGTAGGCGATGCCAGCATGCGCGGCATGGTCCTGTGGGGCGTGCAGCAACTGGGAAATCCTGTGCTGCTGGCTATTCCGCTGTTTGTGCTGGCGGGCACGATCATGTCTGAAAGCGGCATAGCCGCCAGTCTGCTGCGCTTCGTGAACGCTTTCATCGGCCATGTTCGTGGCGGTCTGGGTGTGGTCGCGGCGGTCTCCTGCGCGGTGATCGGGGCGATTTCCGGCTCTGGGCTGACGGGGATTGCCGCGATTGGCCCATTGCTGATTCCCGAGATGGAAAAGCGCGGCTATCCAAAGGCTTATGCGACAGCGTTGATCGCGAACTCCTCTATCCTTGGTTTGCTGATCCCGCCATCCGTCACGATGATCGTGTATGGCTGGGTGACGGATACGTCAATTCTGGCCTGCTTTCTGGCCACGCTGGGGCCGGGGCTGATGATCATGGTGGCCTTTTCTGTCGTCAATTTGGTGTGGGCGCGGAAATTTCCGCTGGTGCTGGATGCGCGGCCCACGCCGAAAGCGCTGACACGAGAAGTCGGCAAGCGCGGTGTGCATGCCCTGCCTGCCCTTCTGATGCCGATCATCATTCTGGGCGGCATCTATGGTGGTGTCATGACCCCGACCGAAGCCGCTGCAGTCGCTGTGATCTATTCGATCCCCGTGGGTTTCTGGATCTATCGCGGCCTGTCGCTGCCCACATTCGTCGCGGCAGGCAAGGAAGCGGCCACAGCCGTCGGGGCGATCATGGTGATGATCCTGTTTTCCATGATCCTGAGCCAGATGTTCGTGATGGAAGGCGTGCCGCAAAAGCTGGTCAGCGTGATCTTCGGCGTGACCGAGAACACGACGCTTCTTTTGCTGATGATCCTGGTGCTGCTGTTGCTGGTGGGCATGGTGGTCAATGATGTGACCGCGATCATTCTTGTCGCGCCGCTGCTGCTGCCGCTGATGGGCGCGATTGGTATCAATCCGGTGCATTTCGCGGCGATCATGGGGGTGGCGACCGCAATGGGCGGGGTGACGCCGCCCTATGCCTCGATCCTCTATCTGGGGGCGCGCATCGGCAATGTGAAGGTCACGGCGGTTATCCCGCCGGCGATGGTTCTGATCGCGGTCGGGTATTTGCCCATTCTGGTGCTGACGGCGTTCTGGCCTGATCTCGCGCTCTTTCTGCCACGCCTGTTCGGATACGTCTAACCCATTCCAAAGACCCTGAAAACTGTCCAACCAAAGGAGGGAACTTCCCATGAAACATATGCTTTTGACTGCCGCAGCCGCCTTGATGGTGCTGTCATCCGTGGCCGAGGCGCGAGATTTGCGCCTGAGTCATGTCCGCCCGCAAGGCGCCACAGTCGATGTCGAGGTGCGCGCCTTCGCAGATGCGGTGCGCGCGGCGACAGATGGTGCAGTCGGGGTCGAAATATTCCCTGCCTCCGCCCTTGGCGATTATACCACCGTGCAGGAACGTATCTCGGTCGGTGCGATCGATATGGCGGTTCAACCAGCCGCCACAGCACAAGACCGTCGCATGCAGATTTCCAGCTTCCCCTATCTGGCGGATACCTGGGATGATGCGCGCCGCGTTTATGGCCCCGGCGGCATTGTGCGCGAAACCGTGGCAGATCTTTATCAGCGTCAGGACATCACCATGCTGGCGGCCTATCCGGTCTATTTCGGCGGCACTGCGTTGAATGTCCAACAGGAAAACCCCGGAAGCATCGCACCGAACGGCATCAAGGTTCGGGTTCCCCCGATCCGCTCGTTTCAGCTAACCGCCGAAGCGCTTGGCTATATCCCGTCTCCCATCCCCTTCTCTGAAGCCTTTACTGCCGTTCAGACAGGGGTGGTTGATGGTGTGATCGGCGGCGGCGCCGAAGGCTACTATGCGTCCTTTCGTGATGTGACCAGGATGTACATCCCCGTAAACAGCCATTTCGAGATCTGGTACATGATCATCTCGAATGAAAGCCTTGCCGGGCTTGACGATGCTGGCCGCGCCGCCCTGATGACCGAGGCAGAGCGCTTCGAGGCGCTTCGCTGGGATGCCGCCGAGGCTGATCAGGCCGCCAATGAACAGCGCCTTGCCGATTTGGGCGCAGTGATTGCCGAAGTCACGGATGAAGAGCTTGCCGCGATCTCGGCGCATGTCCGCGAGACTGTCTGGCCTGCCGTGCTGGAAGATATCGGCGTGGAATGGGGTCAGGCGATCCTTGATCAGGTCGCGCAAGACTGACGCCGGATATTGCGGGGCGCGCGCACGCTAACGGGCGCGCCCTTGCATACCACCGAGAGAGGAATTTCACATGCAGGCGGATTACGCAATCATCGGCGGCGGGGTTGTTGGCCTTGCGGCAGGCTGGGGGCTGATCCGGCGCGGGCAAAAGGTGATCGTGATCGACGGTGAAGATGGAAGCTTTCGTGCCAGCCGCGGCAATTTCGGTCTGGTCTGGGTGCAGTCCAAAGGTCTTGGCGCGCCGCATTATGCCCGGTGGTCGCAACGTTCTGCGCGCCTGTGGCACGATTTTGCAGCCGAGCTGGGCGCGGCCAGCAACACCGATCTGTGTCTGGAACAACGTGGTGGGTATGATTTTCATCTGGACGAAGCAAGCCTGGCAGCCAAGGTCAGGCAATATGAAATGCTGCGCGAGGAACTGGGCGGTAATTACCCGTTCGAGGTTTTGCGCAGTAACGCCCTGCGCCGCGAGGAGCCAGAAATCGGCCCGAAGGTGGCAGGCGCGATTCTGCACCACCAGGACGGCCATGTGAACCCGCTCAGACTGCTGCGCGCACTGGCCGCCGATATTGTCGCGCGCGGCGGGCATATCCTTAGTGGCGAGCATGTCGAAGATGTCAGCCAGCCCGACGGGTTCCGCCTGACCTGCCGTTCCGGGCGGGTTGTCGAGGCCGGCAAGATCGTGCTGTCGGCGGGGCTTGGGGCCATGACGCTGGGGCCAAAGCTGGGTTTCAAAGCCCCTGTGCGCCCGCAACGCGGTCAGGTCCTGATCACAGAGAAACTGCCAAAGATGATGAACCGCCCGTCAGGCATCATCCGGCAGGTGGATGAAGGCGGCATCCAGATTGGGGACAGCAAGGAAGAGGTGGGTCTGGATGACCGCACCACCATTGACACCACCGCCACGATTGCCGCGCGCGCCGTGGCCGTCATGCCCGGACTGGCGCGGGCACAGCTGGTGCGTAGCTGGGGCGCGCTGCGCGTCATGTCGCCTGATGGCCTGCCGATCTATCAGAAATCGCGAACCATGCCCGGCGCGGCGCTTGTGACCTGCCATTCCGGCATCACGCTGGCCGCTGCGCATGCGCGGCTGCTGCCCGCATGGCTTGAAGGCGCAGATGACGCCCCCGATCTGGAGAAGTTCAGTGAACAGCGCTTTTCGTGATCTGACCCCGGCGCAACAGCTGGTGCCGGTCACCCTCGACGGTGACGAACTGATGCTGCCGGATGGCGCAAATCTGGCGGCAGCTCTGTTGGCCTATGGGGTAGGTGTATTCCGCGGCACGCCTGTTTCAGGTGCGCCTCGTGCGCCCTATTGCATGATGGGTGCCTGTTTCGATTGTCTGATTGAGCTGCATGGCGTCACACGGCAAGCCTGCATGACGCAGGTGCAGGCAGGACTTGTGATTACAAAACCCAAGGGGCGCGATCATGCAGATGGTTGATCTGGCCGTCATCGGGGCTGGCCCCGCTGGCATGACAGCCGCCACGATGGCTGCGGGGGCGGGGCTGTCTGTGGTCGTGCTTGACGAACAGCCCGCGCCGGGTGGGCAGATCTATCGTGCTGTCGCCTCTGGCGGGACCGCGCGCGCGGATATTCTGGGCAAGGACTATGTCGAAGGGGCTGTGCTGGTGCAAGGGCTGCTGGCAAGCACCGCGCGGCATGAGCGCGGCGCCGTGGTCTGGGATATAGCGCCGCTAGACGAAGGCTTCGAGATTACATTCAGCCAGGAAAGTGGCCCTTCGCGGGTTGCGGCCAGACGCCTTGTGCTGGCCACAGGCGCGCTGGAGCGTCCGATCCCTGTGCCCGGCTGGACCTTGCCGGGAGTGATGACTGCGGGGGCGGGACAAATACTGCTCAAGGCATCCGGTGTGGTAGCAGGGAGCGCGGTTCTGGCGGGCAGCGGGCCGCTGCTCTATCTGCTGGCGATCCAGATGTCCCGCGCGGGTGCGCCGCCTCTGGCGATCGTGGAAACACAAAGCTGGCGGGACCAGCTGCGCGCCACCCCCAGGGTGTTGGGTGCGCTGCGCGGATGGCGGACCTTGTTCAAGGGGTTTGGGCTGCTGGCCGAATTGCGCGGCCACGCTATCCGGCGGATCACAGGCGCGCGCAATCTGGCCATCATTGGCACAGGCCGCGCTGAAGGCCTGCAGTTCACCACAAAAGGCAGGACACAACAGATATCTTGCGACACAGTGCTGCTGCATCAGGGCGTGGTGCCGAATACGCAGGCCAGCCGCGCGCTGGGGCTGGAACATGACTGGCATCACGGGCAACGCGCCTTTGTGCCGCGCACCGACATATGGGGCGAGAGCACGCATCGCGGCATTTTCGTCATCGGCGATGGTGCGGGGATTGCAGGTGCCAAAGCCGCAGTGCCTGCGGGCGAACTGGCGGCCTTGCAGATTGCACATCAGGCGGGCGCGCTGGACAAAGCCACGCGCGACAAGAAGGCAGGCGCCCCGCGCAAACGCCTTGAAGCCGAACGCAGCCTGCGCCCGTTTCTGGAAGCCGCCTATCCCGTGGCCGCGCAGGTGCTTGCCCCCGCCGACACGACGATGGTCTGTCGCTGCGAAGAGGTCACAGCAGGCGAAGTGCGCAAATGGGCGGCCCTTGGCTGCAAGGGGCCAAATCAGACAAAAGCCTTCGGGCGGGTCGGCATGGGGCCGTGCCAGGGGCGTTATTGTGGCCTGACGGTCACGGAAATCCTTGCGCGCAGCCATGACATGCCCCACTCGGCGGTGGGCAGCTACCGCATTCGTATGCCCCTGAAACCCGTTACCCTGGGCGAGCTGGCCTTGCTCGAACCCACGGATGCTGCAGAATAAGGAAACTGCGATGATCACACGCATGGAAACCGGCACCCGGATGAGCAAAATCGTGATTCACGGCCAGACCGTTTATCTATGTGGTCAGGTCGGTGCGGGTGCGACTGTCGCCGAGCAGACGCGCGATTGTCTTGCCCGCGTTGATGCGCTTCTGGATCAGGCGGGATCATCGCGCGAACACATCGTGCAAGCAATTGTCTGGCTGGCCGATATGGCCGATTTCTCACAGATGAACGCAGTCTGGGACGCTTGGGTGCCAGATGGACACGCCCCCGCGCGCGCATGTGGCGAAGCACGACTGGCGCGTGATGATCTGCGCGTCGAGATCATCGTCACCGCCGCGCTGAAAAGCTAATGTTGAAGGCGATTCAACGAAGTGGCGAAACGCTATAAGTGATCCCCTGTGCGCTGAAAACAGATGCGCCCGCGCCGGGGCGTATCGAAGCCTGATCATCTGCGCGCATCCGATCCTGTGAAACGGGTTGGCGACAAAGAAGAACCCCAATCCGGTTGTCATGGCGCCGCCGACCCCGGATGCGCACTTGCCGAACACCCGAAGGCTGTTCGGCAAGCCGGGCCAGATGCTAGCCGCAGGGTCAGCAAATTCTGGGAAGCTGATCGCCGACCAGCATATCGACGATACGGCTTCCGCCGAAGCTGCTTTGCATGCGGACCTGACCGGGATGCGCATCAACAACATGGCCGATTATGGCCGCGCCTGCGCCCTCTGGCAGCGCCTCGATCGCTGCCACCACAGCCTTTGCCTGTTCGGCAGGCGCAAACAGGACAAGTCGGCCTTCATTGGCCAGATAAAGTGGGTCCAGACCAAGGATTTCACACAATCCGCGTACCTCATGGCGCAGCGGGACAAGGGTTTCCTCCAGTTGCACCCCCAGACCGGCTTCCGCCGCCAGTTCATTGAGCGCAGAGGCAAGCCCGCCCCGCGTGC
Source organism: Paracoccaceae bacterium (assembly GCA_020832655.1). Taxonomy (GTDB): domain Bacteria; phylum Pseudomonadota; class Alphaproteobacteria; order Rhodobacterales; family Rhodobacteraceae; genus Roseinatronobacter. Next base: position 17,611 of record JAFIEF010000035.1, on the reverse strand, counting down.
AATCCCGCGCTGCGCGCAGATCGGGGGCCGCCTTCAGCGCGGCGGCCATGACGCCGCCCAGGGCGGCGCAATCTGTCTGCAGTTCCGTTTCAAGCGCAAATTCGCCGCGTGTGGCCATGATGACTGCACCATGATCGCCCAATGGGCCATTGACGATGACAGCATCGCCCGCCCTGATCCTGCCTGCCCCCATATCAAGCCCCGGCGGGATAACCCCTATCCCCGATGTGGTGATGAAAACACCATCTGCCGCGCCGCGTTCCACAACCTTGGTGTCGCCGGTGACAATCCGCACCCCGGCCGCTGCGGCTTCCTGCACCATGCTGGCCACGATCCGGCGCAGCAGTGCGATTTCGGTGCCCTCCTCGATGATGAAACCGGCCGACAGCCATAAGGGCCGTGCGCCGCCAACCACCAGGTCATTGATTGTGCCGCAGACGGCCAGCTTGCCGATATCCCCGCCCGGAAACTCCATCGGGGCCACGACAAAACCATCGGTGGTGAAGGCCAGCCGCGCACCCGCCTGCTGTAGCGCTGCATCCATCAGCCGTGCCTGATCTTCCATGCCGGGGGGCTGGAAACTGGCGGTGAACACTTCTTCGATCAGGTCGCGCATGGCGCGACCGCCGCCGCCATGAGCCATGATTACATGCGTATCGCGCAGCGCCATGCCTGCCCCTTCATCTTGCCAAAAATACTCGAATCCGACGCCCGCGCCGGTTCATTCCGCCGCAGCGCGCGCGCCCCCATATTGCCAATAGGCCGCGCAGGCACCTTCGGAACTGACCATCAGCGCACCGAGCGGGGTTTCCGGGGTGCAGCCGTGCCCATATTGCGGGCAGGCTGTGGGTTTCATCTTGCCGGTCATGACCGCACCACAGGCGCAGCCTTCGATTTCGGGCACATTGCGGCTGCCGGTGGCATAGCCCACGCCGAATTTCTCTTCCGCGTCAAAGGCGGCATAGCCAGGGCGGATGCGCAGGCCGCTGGCGTCAATCTCGCCCAGACCGCGCCATTCGAAAGAGGGGCGGCGTTCGTAGACATCGGCAATTGCTGCCAGCGATGCGGGGTTGCCATGTTCGGGCACCACACGGGCATACTGGTTTTCAACCTCTGCGCGCCCTTCGGCGATCTGACGCAGCACCATCGCCACCGATTGCAGCAGATCGATCGGTTCAAACCCCGCAACGACAATCGGTTTGCCGAATTCCTGTGCGATGAAATCATAAGGATGCGTGCCGATCACCATGCTGACATGCCCCGGCCCGATAAAACCGTCCAGCTGCATATCCGGGTCGCCCAGCAGCGCGCGGACCGGTTCGGGCACAGTGATATGGTTGCAGAACACGCTGAAATTCGACAGCCCTTCACGCGCGGCGGCCTGAATGGCGAAAGCGGTCGAGGGGGTGGTGGTTTCAAACCCCAGACCGAAGAAGACCACCTCACGCTCGGGGTTGCGGCGCGCGATTTCCAGCGCGTCAAGCGGGCTGTAGACCATGCGGATATCGGCCCCGCGCGCCTTGGCCTGCATCAGCGAACCGCGCGTGCCGGGCACGCGCATGGCATCGCCGAAAGTGGTGAAGATCACGCCCTCGGATTCGGCAATCTTGATACATTCATCCACCCGCGCCATCGGCAGCACGCAGACCGGGCAGCCGGGGCCGTGGATGAATTCGATCCCTTCATGCACCAGCTTGTCCAGACCGAAGCGGAAGATCGCATGGGTATGCCCGCCGCAGATCTCCATGATGTGCAGAGGTTGCGCGCGGGTCGCGCCGATCTGTTCGGCCAGCCGCGCAATTTCGGCCAGAAGCGCCTTTGCCAGATTTGGGTCGCGAAATTCGCTGACATGTTTCATCCCTGTCCCTCCAATGCCTTTTGCCCTTCGGCCATTGCCTCCAGCGCTTCCTGCGCCTCGCCCAGATCGCGCAGCGCCTCCAGCGTGCGCGCGGCCTCGTCCTCGTCGATCAGGGCCATTGCAAAGCCCACATGAATCAGCGCCCATTGGCCGACGATTTCGTCCACAGGACGGTCGGCCACAGGCGCAAGCGAGACCTCTCGCCGCACGCCAGAGACATCGGCCAGCGCCATCAGCCGCGCCTCATCGGTGATGGCCATGATCTGGCCGGGTATGCCAAGGCACATTGCTTATTCCTCCTCTTGCAGGGCGTTGTGTTCGCCGGGGTCTTCAATGCCGTAACGCTCGATCTTGGCGCGCAGCCCAACGCGGCTTAGCCCCAGCTCGGCGGCGGCGCGGCTCTTGTTCCATCTGTGCCGCGTAAGGGTTTCGCGCAGGATGCGCATCTCGACCAGTTCAACGCGGTCCTTCAGCGGCCCCTCTCGGGTCAGGATCGGCTCCAGCGCGCGATCGGCGCCTTCGTCACCGGGGTCGGCCTGCAGAATATGGCGCGAGATCAGATCCGCCCCCAGAATGGGGTCTTGCGCAAAGATCAGCATCCGCGCGACTTCATTTTCCAGTTCGCGCAGATTGCCGGGCCAGTCGTAGTTTTCCAAAAACCCCAGGGCCACGTCGTCAAAACCCCGAACCTGCTTGCCGTGGGTTGCGGCAGTGTCATAGAGACAGGCCTGGGCAAGGATCGCCACATCGCCGCGCCGCCCGCGCAGGGGCGGCAGGGTGATTTCACCAGCCGAGATCGCATAGCCCAGATCGGCGCGCAACTGGCCCTCGGCCATAAGCGCGCGCAGATCCCCGGTCATGCCACAGATCAGCCGCAGATTGCTGCGCACGGCCTCATGCGCGCCAAGGGGCTGGACCGCACCTTCGCGCAGCACCCGCATCAGCGCCATCTGCATCCGGGGCGACAAGCTTTCCACCCCACCAAGATACAGCGTGCCCCGGTCGGCCTTTTGCAACAACCCGATGCGGTTGGTCGCCAGCCCCGGCACCGCGCCGCGCCGCGCGCCGAACAGCTCCAACTCCAGCAGATCATCGGGCAGGCCCGCACAGTTCAGCGCCAGAAAAGGTTTTTCGGCGCGCAAACTCGCATGATGCATCGCGCGCGCGAGTTCCTGCTTGCCCGTGCCGGCCTCGCCCGACAGCAATACGGGCACATCGAAGCTGGCATATTGGCGCGCGGCCTCGATTACCGCGTTCATGCGCGAATGCGGGCTGCGCAGGATGGCGTCAAAACCCTGCCGTTCGCGCAGGTCACGGCGGCGCTTTTCCAGCTTGGTTTCGGTCGTGCTGCTCAGATGTTTCATTTCCAGTGACAGGCGTTGGTGTTCGCGCGTCATGGAAAACAGGTCGGCTGCGTTGCGCGCGGCCATAAGCAGTTGCTCGGGGTGCCAGGGCTTGGTCAGGAACTGATAGATCCCGGCGTCGTTGATCGCATCGGCCATGTCGCCGGGATCGGTGTATCCGGTGACGATGATACGCACGATTTCCGGCCAGCGTTCGCGCACTTCGGTCAGCAACTGCACGCCTGTCCGCCCCGGCATGCGCTGGTCACAGAAAATGACCTGCACCCATTCATCCTGGAGCAGCATGACCGCCTGTTCAGCGCTGTCGGCGGTCAGGATGTCGAAATCATCTTCCAGTGCCATGCGCATCGAAGCCAGCGAATGCGGCTCGTCATCCACCAGAAGGATCGAAGGGCGGGGCGAGCGGGTCATGGCGCGGCCTTGGCCGCCAGCCCGGCGCGCAGCCAGGCAATCCAGGCATCCAGCCCTTCATCGGTGCGGGCCGAGACCCGCAGCACCTCGATATCGGGGTTGATGCGGCGCAGATTGGCCTCGTAAGCGTCAAGATCGGCATCGCAATGCGGCGCAAGATCAACCTTGTTCAGGATCGCCAGTGTCGCAGCGGTGAACATGTCGGGGTATTTCAGCGGCTTGTCCTCGCCTTCAGTCACCGACAGGATCGCGACCTTGGCATCCTCGCCCAGATCGAAGGCGGCAGGACAGACCAGATTGCCCACATTTTCAATAAACAGCAGGCTTTGCGGGGCCAGGTGCAGCTCATCCATCGCATGGCCCACCATGTGCCCATCCAGATGGCAGCCCTTGCCGGTATTGACCTGCACGGCCCGCGCGCCGGTGGCGCGGATGCGGTCGGCATCATTGCTGGTCTGCTGGTCGCCCTCGATCACGGCAAGGGACTGGTCGCCAAGGGCTTCGATGGTACGGCACAAAAGCGTGGTCTTGCCCGATCCGGGAGAGGAGACAAGGTTCACGGCAAAAGCTTCCAGCGCGCGCAGGACACGCCGGTTCGAGGCCGCATAGGCGTTGTTCTTGGCCAGAATATCGGTCTCGATCTCGATCAGTCGGGTTTGCGACATGCCGGGGACAGAGACCCCGGCAGCGCCTGCACCATAATGGTGGTGGCTGTGATCATGGCTGTGGTCATGATCGGCCCCATGCTTATGGGCATGGTCGCCATGATCATGGCCCTGCCCTTGCGCATGGTCATGCGCGTGGCAGTGGCTATGGCTATGGCTATGGGGGTGCGCATGGGTAAGATCGCCATGACTGTGGTCATGCGTATGGGTGTGGCCATGCGCCTTGCCGTCGATCTTCGGGTTATCGCTGCATCCACAGACTGTGCACATCAGATCACCTCCATATCCTTGATTCGCATTTCATCGCCGCCCTGCGGCACCAGCTTGCCGCCGCCGCAAAGCGGGCATGGTGACAGGCGGTCATCGATCTCGACCTCTTCGGCGCAATCATAGCATAGCGCGCGCCCCGGCAGGTCGATCAGTTCCAGCGCCGCGCCCTCGGCAGGGCTGCCGCGCATGACGACATCGAAGGCGAATTCCAGCGCCGGTTTTTCAACCCCGGCAAAGCGGCCGATTTCCAGCCGCAGCCGGGTAACGCGGGCGAAGTCATGGGCCGCGGCCTGCGCGTCGATGATCTGGCGGATGCCTTCGGCAAGCGACATCTCATGCATGCTGCACCTCTGCGATGGTTACAGGCTGGCATGGGTCATGCACTGCCAGCAGCAGCGGCGCAAGCGCGGGCTGGTGCAACGTGGCGAAGGCCTGACGCAGCGCGCCTTCGGGCGCAAGCATGTGATCGGTGGGCGTGATCCGGGTCAGCCCGCACACGCGGCCTGCCGTGGTTGCCAGCCGCAGCGCATAGACCCCGCGCGCGGCGGGCACCAGCGCCATGCCATCGCCGCGCAGTTGCGGCGCGGGCAGTGCGCTGCTTGCGGCGGCTTCAGCGTCAAGCATGCGCCCCATCAGCCGCCAGAGTGGCCCGCGCCCGGCCATTGCTTCGGCCTGACGCATCAGCGCCTGATCGGCATGGCGCGCGGCGGGGCTGTTTTCCAGCGCATCGGGGCCACCGGCCCTGTCAGCGGTGACGAAAGGCAGAGGGCGCACGCATCCCTGATCGGCCCCGAAGCTGGCATGGATGCGCGCGGCCAGCGGCGCCAGCCCCTGCCCTGCCGCCAGCCATTGCGCCAGCATCACCGGGCGTGCCCCGCCCCACAGCGCGGCCGCGATATCCGCGCCGTGCTGCCAGCCTTCGGGCAGGGCTTGCGCGGGCAGCCCGGCCAGTCGCGGCAGGGTCACGAACAGCGCCAGCAGATGGTCGCGCAGCACCTCGCGCGCCAACGCAGCGGGGGCATCGGGGGCAACCGGCAGGCCCAGCGACAGCCGCGCTGCCATTCCCTGCGCCGCACTGCACAGGTTGAACAGGCGTGGCAGCAATGTCGCGGCCTGCATGGTGGTCTTGCCGTGCAACAGCGCACCCAAAGCAGGGGGGCTGGGCATGTCAAAGGCCCATCCCGTCCTCTCGTCCCGCGTGATCTGCAGCGCCCCTTCCATTGCGTTACACCTGTCCGGTGATGAAGGCGCGGCGTTCCAGCGGGCGCGCTTTCGTCAGTTTGGGTGCTGCGATCTGCGGGGCGGGGTCGGCGTTGGGCAGGGGTTGGGCGGCGTCTTCCAGCCGCTCCAGCACATCGGGGTCGAACAAGCCCAGCATGATCGCGCGGGCCACATCAACGGCCTGCATCTGACTGTTGAAGTCGTTCATGGGCGAGAACAGCGAACACGCCTTGTAGCCGCCCACCTGTTCGCGGGCGTTATGGATGAATTCATACTGGCCCGACGGAAAGCCGATCATCTGCTTGCGGCCCGGTTCCAGCGCGGTCCAGTTGTCATCCGGCCCCGCCAGCAGCACAAGATTCATGAACCAGGGCGCGATCAGTACACCCAGATAGTGCCCGGCCCAAGGCTGGAACCCCACCGCCTGAACATGCAGCGAATGGTTGCACAGCGGCACATCGCGCATCTTGCCGTTATAGATTTCGCGGAAATCAGCCTCCAGCCGGGCAATCGCCGCCTCCATCGCGTCGGGGGCTACGCCTTCGTCGCGCAGCACCATGAATTGTTCCGCCGCCGCCCCGCAGCCGGGGCATGTCCAGTCATGGGGCAGTGCCGTGAAGGGCGTGCCGGGGCTGATCTGCCTTGTGTCGTCGCCGCTGGCCGGGTCGTAGACATGCCAGCAGATCTTGCATTCCAGCACAGCGGCGGCAGAAATCTTCGCGCCTGCGCCGAGATATGAGCCTTCGAAACGCGGCGAGGTCATGTCATCGCCCCCCGAACCTCGCGGATGCGACCCGCGCTGTCGGCAATGTCTTCCGGCCCCGCAATCGCCACTTCAGGCATCTGTGTGACTTCCCATGTATCAAGGATCAGCGTGTCGGTAGAGTTGAAGAACTGCACCCGCCAGACATGCGGCATGGCCGCGGCAGTGATGCGGCAATTGCCATAGCCGCGCGACAGGATCGTCACTGCCCCTTCGCCCATGACCTGTGCCATATGGTCCAGATCTTCCGGCGTATGCGGCAGCAGCGTCAGATTGACGACATGGATGTCCCCGCGGGGGTGGTAGCTGGCGGATTTGTCGGAAAGCTCTGCCAGCAGCGCGGGCGCATTGACCACGCCGGGGGCGTGACTGGTATCGGGGGCGCAGGGGCGATGCGGCTGATGTGCGCGGGTGATGGCAAGTTCCGGCACCGGGCCGATCTCTACCAGATCGACGCCCGCGCCCTGCAACACCCACACCCCGGCAAAGACGCTTTCCTGCACAGCGACCGCCGGCACGCCGCGCAGTTTCATCGACACTTCGCCATGTCCCAGCGTTTCGGCCAGAAGCTTGCGCGCGGGGGCGGCAAGCCCCTCCAGCGCGATTTGCGCGCGGCCTCCTTCCTGCGCGACCAGATCACAGGCACTCGCAATCTGGTCAAGCACGGCAAGGGCGGGGGCCACGCCTTCAGGGTCATCGATCTCCGGCATATGCGGGACATAGGTGCGCATGCCCGAAGGCAGCGCGATATATTCCAGCGTCTCATCGGTCGCTTGCGAACCGGGGCCGAAACCGGCGGGTGGCAGGGTAAAAGGGTTTTGCATGGCTTATGCCTCCGTCGTCGCGGCAAGGATTTGCGGAATGCGGGCAAGATAATCATCCCAGTCGCGGATCTTGGCGATGCCACCCAGAAACTGATCCCCGTCATAGAACAGGAAGGACGGGGTCTTCAGAACACGGGTGGCCTCGCGCAGGCCCGCCTCGATGGCATCGCCCACCAGCGCACAATCGAACCGGCCCTGAAACGCCTGGCTCAATTCGGGCAGGATGACGGCGGCATCAAGGGTTTCGAGATTGCGCCTGACATCGCCGGGAATGAACAGGCAATGCAGGCCGGGCCGGGCCAGATGCGCGGCCAGATGGTCTTGCGCCTCCAGCACGGGCCAGCCGAATTCTGTGGTCAGGCGGGTCAGAAGCGGATGGGACATGAAACCTCCTCAGCCATTACGGTGGCCCGCATCCAGCGCGGCCTGAAGATGGGGCGGCAGCGACGGGCTGCGCGCGTCAAGATCGGCAAATGCATCGCCCGGATCACCCCCGGTCTGCACGGCGCGCAAACCGTCAAGCGCGGCCATGATCTGGCGGGCTTCGCGTTCCGAGATTACCTCGCGCGCGCAGCCCAGATGGGTCAGCAGCCATGTGCCGGGGGCCACATCGCCCAGAAGCGACAGATCCACGGTTTCGGCGCGGGTGCCATCACTGCACATGGCGGCAATACCATTGACCGATATCACCTGCATGGGGGTGCCGACACACATCGCCGGTTACACCCTGGCCGGAAAGAAGCGATCATCGCCGATCCGGCAGGCGGTGTCCTCTGAGGGGCGGCCGGATTCGTAGGCGTCGCGCGCAATCGACGGATCGGCCAGATCGCCGGTAACAGTACGGCCCGGTTGTGCCGCAACCCCCCAATCACGCAGGCGGGCCAGCGCGATGTCCACCGCAGGGTCGATCTGCGCTGCCGTGCGCGGGCGCAAGCCCCCGCCATAGTCTTCCAGTTCGACCGGCTGCACCCCGATCAGCAGCATCTGCGCGGGGCAATAGCCCATCAGCTGTGCGGTGGCGATGACATCCTGAAAGCCGGTCTGGTGCAGGCTCATCTTCTTTGCCCCCATGAAGGCGGGGACTTCACCATCTTCGACAATCTTCATGGTGCCGGGTTCCAGCCCGTAATCGACCGCATCGAACACGATCAGCGCATCGGCCTGTTCCAGAAAGGGCAGCAGGTACAGCCCCTGTGTGCCGCCATCCATCAGATGCACGCGTGGTGGCAAGGCCCAGTTCGCGGCCAGATGCTCGACGCAGCGCACGCCGAAGCCTTCATCGGCCCACAGCACATTGCCGATACCAAGGACAAGAATGCGGGCGGGGTTTGTATTGCTGGCCACGGGCTCCTCCATCTTTCCGGGCTGGCTGGTCGCAGGCTTTGCAGCTTGTGATAAACAGAGACTACAAGTTTCCATTCAGTGCGGATGCAAGTTTTTGCGATTTGCGCAAAAATTTTCAACTATCGGAAAAATAAAAGGAATATTGGTATTCTCCGGCATGCCGCGCCGCGGCGTAATGGAAAGCCGCTTTCCACTTATGTCAGCGGCGGTCAGATTCCTGCCACCCCAAAATGCGGAACGGCCCCGCAGGGCCGTTCCAGTGTGTGGGTGATTCACGCGGCCCTCAATCCGGGCGGTCATCCTTGAAGGTGCGGTGCCCCGAGATCATGGTAGAGATGATCGACTGGCGCGACATGATATCCTCGCGCACCGCGACATAGATATGCACGATCACGAACACCACGATCGCCCACATCCCCATCCGGTGCAGCATATGCACATCAAGGCTGTTGCCAGCCAGCGGGATGACCCAGCCAAAGGCCCAGTACATCCAGTGATCCATGCCCTGCCCTTCGGCATAAAGCGCAAAGCCCGTCACGATCATGAACACGGTTACCACGGTGATGAAAAAGAACATCGCCAGTTGTGCCAGCGGGTTGTGGCCTTCGTATTTCCTGGGCTCGCGGGCCAGGAACAGATACCAGCGGATTTCGAACCAAACTTCGGCCCAGAAATGGCGCGACCAGAACGGAAAGCTGAACAACTGCCGCGCATGGTGATTGCCGACAAAGGCCCAGTAAAGCCGCCCGAAAAAGCCCACGGTCAGCACCATACCAGCGGCGAAATGCACGAAGCGCATATAGCCGAAGAAGAACTGATAGGTGGCTTCCTGTGCGGTGAAACTGGGCAGCGGTTTGCCGATGAAATAGCCGGTCACGCACAGGACAAGGATCGCAAGCGCGTTGACCCAGTGCCAGATGCGCACCGGCGCTTCATAGACATAGACAGAGGTCTGCTTATGCGTGCCCGCCTTGTGAAAGGGGGTGGCAGTGGTGTCTGCCACGTCAGGATCCGATGCCATTGCTCATTCCCCCCTCAGCGCACGCGCACGGTTGTCAATTCATCGCCATCGGGCGACATGACATGCGTGGAACAGGCCAGACAGGGGTCGAAACTGTGCAGGGTGCGTAGCACTTCAACCGGCTCATCAGGCCGTTCCATCGGCGTATTCATCAGGCTGGCCTCAAACGCGCCGATATTGCCCTGCACATCGCGGGGTGATCCGTTCCAGGTGGTGGGCACCACGCATTGATAATTCTCGATGCGCCCGTCCTTGATGCGGATCCAATGCCCCAGCGCGCCGCGCGGGGCTTCGGTAAAGCCCACGCCCTTGGCTTCCTTCGGCCAGGTTTTCGGATCCCATTTTTCGACATTGGCCGTGTGGGTGTCGCCATTGCGGATATTGGCCACCAGCTTGTCGAAGAAATATTTCTGCAATCGCCCGCAATATTCCGATTCCAGCGCGCGTGCCGCCGTGCGCCCAAGGGTCGAGAAGAGCGCATCAAAGGGCAGGTTCATGGTGCGCAAGAGGCCATCCACCTGATCCTTGATATCCTCATGGCCTTTGGCATAGCCCACGACATAGCGGGCGAGCGGGCCGACCTCCATCGCGTGACCGCGCCAGCGCGGGGCCTTGATCCAGCTGTATTTCGCGGCCTCGTCCAGTTCGTGGATATCGGTGCGGGTGCCCTTGGCGTTGGGACCAAGCACATATTGCGCTTCCGAGATGCCGTCCCAGGGGTGCAGGCCGCGCCCCGGTTCGCCGTAGGTGTACCAGGAGTGATCGACGAATTCCTGCACCTGCTCGGGGTCGCGCACATCGACGTCATGCACTTCGTTCAGGTTGCCATTGATGATCGCGCCGCGCGGCAGGTGCAACTGACCGGCACTGAAGTCATTGGCGTTTTCAGGAATGTCGCCATAGGCCAGACAGGCTTGCGAGGACAGCCCGCCGCCATGCAGCCATGTGCGGTAGAAATTGCCGATGGCGATCACGTCGGGGATATAGACGTTGTTGTTGAACTCGATGCATTTGTCGATGATCGAGCTGGCCAGATTCAGCCGCTCCATATTGATGCCCGCGCCAGCCGCGCCCACGCCATCCATGTTGATCGGGCAGGGCACGCCGCCCACCAGCCAGTTCGGATGCGGATTCTTGCCACCGAAAATCGTGTGGATCTTGGCCACTTCGCGCTGCAGGTCCAGCGCTTCCAGATAATGGGTTGTGGCCATCAGATCAGCTTCGGCGGGCATCTTATAGGCCGGGTTGTCCCAATAGCCGTTCTTGAAAATGCCCAGCTGGCCGGATTCGACAAATTTCTTCAGCCGGTTCTGCACATCACGGAAATAGCCGGGGCTGGAGAGCGGATGCGCGGGGCTGACCATCTGCTGTAACTCACTGGTCGCCTTGGGGTCCGCGCGTAGCGCATTGATCGGGTTGACCCAATCCAGCGCGTGCAGGTGGTAGAAATGCACGATATGGTCGTGAATTTCCAGATTGAGCTGCATGATATTGCGGATCGAATTGGCATTGTCGGGGATCGCGATGCCCAAAGCATCCTCGACCGCGCGGACCGAGGTCAGCGCGTGCGTCCCGGTGCAGACCCCACAGATGCGCTCGGTAAAGGCCCATGCGTCGCGCGGATCGCGCCCCTTCAGGATCACTTCCAGCCCGCGCCACATGGTGCCGGTGCTGACCGCGTTGCGGATCACGCCATCCTCATCAACGTTGATTTCGCAGCGCATATGGCCTTCGATCCGCGTCACCGGATCGATGACAATGCGCCGGCCGGAATTGTCCATCCTATAGCCGTTTGGTGTTTCCAGCATGGATTATGCCTCCTCTTTTTCGGCCTTGGCCGCGTTTGAATGGCCCACGGCCTTTTGCTGCGCGCGCTTCAGCGCCGACAGCGCGGCATGTGCGACCACCGCACCGCCGACGATGCCCGCAGCGGCAAGCCCGACGCGGTCGGCATTGGCTTCGACCCCGAACTGGGTGATGTCGGTGACGCGGTCATAGAAGCTGCCCTGATCCCAGAACCCGTCTTCGGAACAGCCGATGCAGCCATGACCGGACTGGATCGGGAAGCTGACGCCTTCATTCCAACGCACGGTCGAGCAGGCGTTATAGGTGGTTGGTCCCTTGCAGCCGACCTTGTACAGGCAATAGCCCTTGCGCGCGCCCTCATCATCCCAGTTTTCGACAAACTGTCCGGCATCGAAATGCGGGCGGCGGTAGCATTTGTCATGGATGCGCTGCGAATAGAACATCAGCGGACGGCCCTGCCGGTCCAGCGCGGGCATCTTGTCGAAAGTGACCATATAGGTAATCACGCCGGTCATGACCTCGGCAATCGGCGGGCAGCCCGGCACCTTGATGATGGGCTTGTCGGTGATGACCTTGTGGATCGGTGTGGCTTGCGTGGGGTTGGGGCTGGCGGCCTGCACACAGCCATAAGACGCGCACGCCCCCCAGGCGATGATGGCTTTCGCATCCTTGGCCACGCGTTTGAGCTTGTCCACAAAGGGCTTGCCGCCAGAGATGCAGAACATGCCATCTTCATTCAGCGGCGGGTTGCCTTCGACGGCCAGTATGTAGTTGCCCTTGTATTTGGCGATGGTTTCTTCCAGCACCGCCTGGGCTGCCAGCCCCGAGGGCGCCATCAAGAGTTCGTCATAGTCCAGACTGATCATCGACAGGATCACATCCTTGGCCAGCGGGTGGCCTGAGCGGATGAAACTTTCAGAACAGCAGGTGCATTCCAGGCCGTGCAGCCAGATCACCGGCGTGCGTGGCTTGGTTTCCATCGCATGCGCGATCTTCGGCACGAAGGCAGGGCCAAGGCCAAGGGCGGTCGCGGTCAGGGTGCAGTATTTCATGAAACTGCGCCGCGAGATGCCCTGCGCGCGCATCACCTCGTAAAAGGTTTCGATTCGGTCATTTGGGTTATCGGGCATGGTTGGTCGGGCCTCCTCCGGTCTGAAAAGCGATATTCTTGAAAAAAAATGCCCCAGCCTTGGGCAGCATGGCAGGAAAATCGCCTGTTTAGCAGGCAGGGAGATAAGGCGCTGAAAAGATGCAGCTTTACCCTTGCTGGCCCGAATGCGCGCCGGAGAGGGGCTTTCCACTATGATTTTCCAGCGGAAACGGGCTTTCCAGACGGCTGTGTGCAGCGCCAGAGCGCGCCTGATCGCGGCGCTTGACGGGTGCTGCAAAGCGCGTATGCACAATAGATCAGTTCATCATACGCAATGGAAGATCACCCATGAAAACTACGAAAGTAAAGCTGTCGACACTTGCTTTGGCGATGGCCGTGATGGCGGGGTCTGCGTCGGCCCATGATCTCTGGGTCAACGCCATGTCTGTCGGCAATGATGGCCATGGTGACGTGGTCGCGCTCTATTCTGCCGTGGTCACAAGCGCGGGCTGGGGCCATACGCCCATGCCGCTGGCGGAATTCCTGCCCGGCGCGCGGATCAGCGCGTACCGCCTGATCACGCCCGAAGGGGATGCGCTTGTCCTGCCCTTCGATCCGGAGGTGAATGCCAGCGTCAATCACGACCCTGTCGACGCGACCGGGCTTAGCCTGCAAGCAGGCGATGCGCTGATGCGCCGGATTGTCCTGCGAGAAGATGCGCCACAAGGCGCATGGCGCGTGCATCTGGCCAATCCGGCGCGCGTATTCACGACATGGATTGATGCGGACGGAAACCGCCTTTCCGCCCCGCGTTTTGTGGACGAGATCGAAAATGCACAGCAGATTGTCTCTTCGGCGGTTTCGGTGCGCGATGCGACGGCCTGGTGGCGGCATGGCGCATGGCAGATGCCGAACCCTGCCGGGATTGCCCTCGAGATGCTGCCACTGGCTGATCCGACAGCACTGGGGGCGGGTGATGCGCTGGATGTGCAACTTTACTGGAACGGGGTGCCTCTGGAAGCTGGGCATGTGGCTATGTTTACTGCCTTTGGTGACAGCGGCACCGAAGCCGGGATTGATGAAACCGGCGCAGGCGCTGCGCGCATCAGCTTGCCCGAGGCGGGGTCTTGGGTGTTGCGCGGGATGCTGGAGGTTCCCTTGGCAGAGGCTGGTCAAGAATACGTTGAGTTCACAGGGCGGATCGAGGCGATTCGTTTCATCACTACCTTGGCCGTGACCGTCCGGCCCTGAAGCCTGAAGTGCCAGCCGTCGCAAGGCGGCTATGAACCTGACTTGCGTAACAGGAAAGAACAGACCGATGATACGTACCCATATCTATGCTGCCTGTCTGGCCCTCGCACCGCTGTCGCTGTCGGCGGGTAGCCTGACGCTGTTTGCGTCGGGCGAGGATCTGGCGACCGAGGGGTTCAACGCGCCAAAGCTGACCAAGGATGGCTGGGCGCTGGAATTCACGCGCATCCTTGCGAGTTTTGATCAGATCACGGCGTGGCAGACCGACCCGCCCTTCATGGCTGACAGTGCCGATATTGCGGGCAGGGCGCTGCCGGTAACGGGACCGTTCATGGTCGATCTGGTCAAAGCCGATGATGATGATCGCGTTGCGCTGGTGACGCTGGACGCCGCGCCGGGCCATTACAACGCGCTTTCATGGGCGCTGGTGCCCGGTGATGACGGGTTTTCGCTGGTGCCCGGTGATGACGGGTTTTCGCTGGTGCTGGACGGGATCGCGCGCAAGGACGGGCAAGAGGTGGCCTTTACCCTGCGCAGCGCCGACATCGTGATGCATGCCTGCGGCGAGTATCTGGGCGATATGCGCAAGGGCTTTGTCACCGAAGGCGGCGAGGCTGATCTGGAAATCACCTTGCATCTGGACCACCTGTTTGGCCGCGCCGACAAGCCCGAAGATGACGAGATGAACCTTGACGCGCGCGGTTTTGCGCCCTTCGCCACTGGCGGGGTGCACGACTTCTTCTTGGGTGGGTTGCATCTGGGCCATGTGGGTGAAGGGCATTGCCATGTTTCCGCGCCCTAGGCTGGCAGGCATCACATTTGCCATTGCGGGGCTTCTGGCCCCGTCCGCGGCATTTTCACATGCCGCCCTGATAGAGGCCGAAACCGCGCAGGCCATCCGCCTGCATGCCTATTACGATACCGGCACCCCAATGGCAGATGCTCAGGTCATCATCTACGCACCTGACCGCCCGGCGGTGCCCTGGGGACAGGGCAATACTGACAGCGAAGGCCGCTTCACCTTCATCCCCGACACGGTCGAGGGGCGCTGGAGCGTGCAGGTGCGCCAGGCAGGGCATGGAGCGATGGCGCATATCGAGCTTCATGGCGAAACCGCCACAGTCCTGGCCCCGACCGTCGCTGCGGGTAGTTGGGTGCAGCGCGCGGTGATGGTGGCGCTGGTGGCGTGGGGCGCGCTTGGCACAGCGCTGTTTGTGTTGCGCAGGAAGGGGCGGCCCGATGCATCTGCCTGACGGGATCGTGCCGGTGGAAATGGCGCTGGCGGGCTATGGGGCCAGTGCGGCGCTGGCCGCGCTGGCGCTGGCGCGGGTCAAGGCATTGCCCGATCCTCAGGCGGAAATCCCGCGCGTGGCGATGCTGACGACTGTATTTTTTGCAGCCTCGCTGGTGGCGGTACCCGTGCCGCCGGTCTCGGTACATCTGATGCTGGGCGGGCTGATGGGGGTGATGCTGGGCTGGTTTTCGGTTCCAGCGATTCTGGTGGGGCTGTTCTTGCAGGCCGTATTGTTCGGGCATGGCGGGATCACCACGCTGGGGCTGAATGGCATGATATTTTGCCTGCCCGCACTGATGGCCTTTGGTCTGTGGCAGCTGGCCGGGCGGCGCTGGCCGGACCTTGTAGCGCTGGCAGCGGGCAGCGGGGCGGTGCTGATGGCGCTGGCGATCTTTGCCGCCATCGTGCTGGTTGGTCTGCCGGTGGTGGTTGACGCGGGCGCAGAGCGGGTGGCGCTGAGTATATTCCTGATCGCTCATCTGCCACTTGCAATGGCCGAGGGGGTGATCGTGATGACCCTGTTGCGCGTGTTGCGCCGGGTCGAGCCGCGGCTGTTGCCGCATGGCTGATGCTGCACTCAATCCCCGCGCGCGGCTGGTGATCGCACTGATGCTGGCCTTTGGCATTGCGGCAGTCAGGGGGGTGGCGGTGTTGCCGGTTCTGGTGGCGCTGCCGGTTCTGGTGGCGCTGGCCGCTGGGCAGGCGCGGCATATCCTGCGGCGCTTGCGCGGGGCCGCCTTGCTGGCGCTGGGGGTGGTGGTGACCCTGACGCTGATCTCGGGGGAAACAGTTCTGGCGCAGATCGGCCCTGTTGCATTGCGACTGCAGGGGCTGGAAGCAGGCATGCTGATCGCGCTGCGGCTTCTTTCGATCGTGGCGGTAACGCTGGCGCTTCTGGCCCCGCTGTCGCCGTTTCAGCTTGTGGCGGGGCTGCGCGGGATGGGCGTGCCCGCACTGATGGCCGATCTGGCATTGCTGACGCTGCGCTATCTGGATGAACTGGCGGCAGAGCTGCGCCGCGCGCGGCTGGCGCGGCGCCTGCGCGGCGGGCGCACCGGCTGGCGCGCCCTGCCCGATCATGCGTTTTTGCTGGCCACGGCTTTGATCCGCGCGCAGGCCCGAGCCGAGCGGCTGTGGTCGGCGATGCGGCTGCGTGGATACGGCAGCGGGCTGGCGGTTGATCTGGCCCCGATGCGTGTGACCGATTGGGGTGCAGTGACAGCGGCGATCATTGCGGCGCTGGCCCTTGTCATGCTGGATCGCGCACTATGAATGTGCTGGCGCTGCATAAGCTGTCGGTCGGGCATCCGGGCCACCCGCCAGTATTGTCGGGGCTGTCGATGCAGATGCGCGCGGGCGAGCATGTGGGTCTGGTCGGCCCCAACGGGGCGGGCAAGACCAGCCTGTTTCACACCATCGCGGCCGTCCTGCCCGCGCAGGCGGGGTCAGCGGAAGTCAGGGGGCGGGCGGTCAGGGCCGGACATTTCGACACGGATATCGCGCTGGTGTTTCAACAGGCCGAGGACCAGCTTTTCTGCCCCACCTTGTTCGAGGATGTCGCCTTTGGACCCCGAAATAT
The DNA here is from genome assembly GCA_020832655.1 of Paracoccaceae bacterium. Classification (GTDB taxonomy): domain Bacteria; phylum Pseudomonadota; class Alphaproteobacteria; order Rhodobacterales; family Rhodobacteraceae; genus Roseinatronobacter. Next base: position 850 of record JAFIEF010000035.1, on the reverse strand, counting down.
GGGGCTGCCCGAGCCAGAGGTTCAGGCGCGGGTGGCGCAGGCGCTGGCCGCCTGCGGGCTGACCGGGCTGGAAGACCGCCCCGTCCACCACCTGTCAGGCGGCGAGAAGCGCCGTGCCTGTATTGCCGGCGCGCTGGTGATGCAACCGGCGCTGATGCTGCTGGATGAGCCCTCTGCCGCGCTGGACTTGCGCAACCGGCGGCGGCTGATTGCCCTTCTGGCGGGGATGGACCAGGCACTGCTGATCGCCAGCCATGATCTGGAACTGGTACTGGAACTCTGCCCCCGCGTGGTGCTGATAGATGAGGGCCGCATCTGCGCAGATGGTCCCGCGCGCGCGGTGCTGGGCGATACTGCGCTGATGGCGGCGCATGGTCAGGAAGTGCCGCATTCGCTGACCCCGCATGACGGCACCGGCCACCGCCATGTCAGAAGCTTTCCCTGACATGCAGGTGTTCATGCGGGGCGGTGCCGTGGCCATGATCATGCGCGGCAGAATGCGGCTCGACCGGGATCAGGAACAGATTGCCATGCATCACCCCGCGCTGGCCCAGAACCCCATTGGCGTAGGCACGCAGATCTTCGGCCTGCCCGCGCAGGATCGCCGTTTCCAGACAGGTGTCATGGTCCAGATGCACATGGCTGGTGGTAATGCTGAGCGCGTGATGGTCATGATGGTGGTGCATCAGTCGGCGGGCCAGATCGCGGGTGTGGTGGTCAAAGACATAGGTCAGCACCCCCATCGCCTCGCCCTCGGCGTCATCGCCGCGCGCGCGCCACGCGCCGCGCCCCCCGTAGCCCCTCCCCACCGCGCGGGTGGGCAAACCCAGGGCCGGCGCGCACAGGTCAA
>JAFIEF010000100.1 GCA_020832655.1 Paracoccaceae bacterium | reverse complement strand
GAGGGCCGCCGCCCGCGTATGCTGGTGGTCAAGATGGGCCAGGACGGGCATGATCGCGGCGCCAAGGTCATCGCCACGGCATTCGCCGATATCGGCTTCGATGTCGATGTGGGGCCGCTGTTCCAGACCCCCGCCGAGGCCGCGCAGGACGCGATTGACAATGACGTGCATATCATCGGCATTTCCAGCCAGGCTGCGGGCCACAAGACGCTTGCACCGCAACTGGTGCAGGAACTGAAGGCCGCAGGGGCGGATGATATTCTGGTCATCTGCGGCGGCGTGATCCCGCAGCAGGATTATGACTTCCTGTATCAGGCGGGGGTAAAGGCGATCTTCGGCCCCGGCACCAACATCCCCGACGCGGCCAAGAAGATCCTTGATCTGGTGCGCAAGGCCCGTGGGGTTTGATTGTCAGGGCAGCGGGTCAAGCCCCGCTGCCCGTTTATCTGATCAGGCCTGTACCGTACCCTGCGTGGTGCCTGACAGGCGCGCATCCAGCGCATAGCGTCCGGCCCCGGCAACCGCCAGCGCCAGATAGCCGCCCGCAAGCGCCATGTTCTTCATGAATTGTGTCATCTCCATCTGGTTCGACGGATCGAAATGATAGAGAACCCCGGAAGCAACACAGAATGCCGCCAGCGCACAGGCCGCGATTCGAGTGGCCCCGCCTGCAATCAGCGCCAGCCCGGCGATGATTTCGAACAACACGACGGGCCAGGCCAGAATGGCAGGCACGCCGCCCGTTGCCATATATTGCCCAAAGCCCGAAACATCGCCCAGCTTGCCGATACCGGCCATCAGGAACAATGCGCCAAGCAGAATGCGCGCGGCCAGCAGCAGAACAGAGTTTGTCATTTGGGGACACCTTTCATGATTGTGTGACCCGGCGCAGATATCGCATCTGCGTCTGCCGCAGAATTCGGCGTGCGGCCACAGATGCTGTGCGTGCTTACACAGTCGCGCGCCGGATTTCGCATTTGGTCATGGTCGCGACCCAATGCGGTTGTTAGGCTGCGGCGCATATCGCCCTGCATGTCGGGCAGGGCGGATCAGATATTGGAAATCACAGGTGGGAATGATGCGCATACTCGTTTTCAACGCTGGAAGTTCGTCGCTGAAATTCGGGGTGTTCGATATTGATGCGCGCGCCCCGCTGGATGCGGCGCAGCATCTGTTCAAGGGCAGTCTGGACCGGTTCGGCCCCGACGGGTGCGATTATCAGTTCGGGGTTGCGGGGCGTCAATCTGTCGCCGCGCCCTTTACTGGCCTTGCCGAAGCAACCAAAGCCGTGCCGGATCTGCTGGCGCAAGCCGGAATTGGCGGGATCGAGGCGGTGGGCCACCGCATCGCGCATGGTGGCGCGCAGTTCCGCGCGGCATCCGAGCTGAGTTCCGACACGCTGGCCGAGATCGAGCGCCTGACCCCGCTTGCGCCCTTGCACAACCCCGCCAATCTGGAAGCCATCCGCGTGGCGCGCGCTGTCTGGCCGGATCTGCCGCAATGGGGGGTGTTCGATACCTCGTTTCACCTGACAAACCCCGCGCGCGCCACCACCTATGCCGTGCCCAAGGCATGGCGCGCGCAAGGGCTGCGGCGCTATGGCTTTCACGGCACCTCGCATAAATATGTGGCGCTGCGCGCGGCCGAAGCGCTTGGCCAGCGGCTGCGCGATCTGCGGCTGATCAGCCTGCATCTGGGCAATGGAGCCAGCGCCTGCGCAATTTCGGGCGGGATCAGCATTGACAGCTCAATGGGCATGACGCCGCTGGAAGGGCTGGTAATGGGCACGCGCTCGGGCGATGTCGATCCGGGCCTGTTTGGCTATCTGCACCGGCAGTTGGGGCTGGATCTGGACCAGATCGAGGCCGCGCTTTACCGCGAAAGCGGGCTGTTGGGGCTGACGAGTGTGTCGGATATGCGCGATGTCGAGGCCCGCGCCGCCGATGGCGTGCGTGACGCGCAACTTGCCATCAACATCTATGCCTACCGGGCGCGCAAATATATCGGCGCCTATGCGGCGGCGATGGGGGGGCTGGATGTGCTTGTCTTTACCGGCGGGATCGGGGAAAACTCGCCCTCGATGCGGCGGCGCATTTGTGACGGGCTGGAATTTCTGGGGCTGAAGCTGGACCACGACCGCAACATGGCGGTTGATCTGGCAGGCCGTGCCGCGCCGCAGATCGAAGCCTATGGCGCGCGGGTCAATGTGCTGGTGACCGAAACCGCCGAGCAGTTGATGATTGCCCGCGAAGTGGCCGATGCGCTGCAAAAGCCGAAGGCGCAGGGATTTCATGTTCCGGTTGCAATCTCTGGGCGGCATGTGCATCTGTCCCGCGGTGCGGTCGATGCGCTGTTCGGGCCGGGATATGAGCTGACCCCTGACAAGCCCTTGCGCCAGAAAGGGCATTGGGCAGCGCGCGAGCGTGTCACCCTGCATGGCCCCAAGGGCGAGATCGCCAATGTCGCCATCCTTGGCCCACTGCGCGCGCGCACCCAGATAGAGGTATCGCGCACCGACAGCTTCGCGCTGGGGATAGACGCGCCCGTCCGCCAGAGCGGTCAGTTGGATGGCACACCCCAAACCCGTCTGATTGGCCCAGCCGGAAGTTTCGACACTGACGGGCTGATCATCGCCGCGCGCCACATCCACACCAACCCGGCCGATGCCGCCCGGATGGGGGTGCAGGATGGCGATTGCGTGAACGTCACGCTGGATCATACCGGGCGCGACCTGACCTTCACCGGCGTGCTGGTGCGTGTGGCCGAGAACGCCTTTACCGAGATGCATATCGACACCGATGAGGCCAATGCCGCCGGGATCAGGGGGGAAGGGGACGGGCAGATCAGCGTCGATGCCGCGCTGCACCCGGCCTGAAAACCACGCATTCGCACACGGCCAATTGCGTGCGGCCTTTATCCAGAGTGCGGGAAGCGAAAAACCCCCGGCCTGTCAGGGCCGGGGGTTTTGCTGTTTCGGATCATGTCGCGCTGCGGGCTTTATGCCGCGCTTTGTGCCAGATTGCGCAGCACGTAATGCAGCACGCCGCCATGTTCGACATATTCCTTTTCGATGGCAGTATCGATGCGGCACTTCAAAGCGATGGTTTTTTCGGTGCCATCGGCATAAGTAATGGTGCAGGGCACTTCCGATAGCGGCTTCAGATCGCCCTCCAGCCCGGTGATTGATACTGTCTCATCCCCGGTCAGCCCCAGAGATTTGCGGCTGTCGCCGCCCGTAAACTCGAACGGGATGACCCCCATGCCCACCAGATTGGAACGGTGGATGCGCTCAAACGATTCTGCGATCACGGCCTTGACGCCCAGCAAGCTGGTGCCCTTCGCAGCCCAGTCGCGCGACGAGCCGGCACCATATTCCTTGCCGCCGAAGATCACCAGCGGGATGCCTTGTTCCTGATAGGCCATCGCCGCGTCATAGATCGCGCTTTGCTGCCCGTCCGGCCCCTTGGAATAACCGCCCTCGACGCCGGGAAGCATTTCATTGCGGATGCGGATATTGGCGAAGGTGCCGCGCATCATCACCTCGTGATTGCCGC
>JAFIEF010000099.1 GCA_020832655.1 Paracoccaceae bacterium | reverse complement strand
CCTTGGCCACGCCACCGGCCTTTTCGACCTCGCGCGCGACCATCTGGCCCAGATCCTTCAGATGCACATGGCCGGGCACGAATTGGGTGAAACTGTTGACAATCGCGATGATCGGCTTGTCCCAATCACCATCGGTCATACCGGTTGCGCGCCACAGCCCGCGCGCGCCTGCCATGTTGCGGCCATGAGTGGTGGTGCGGGAACGATATCTGGGCATGGGGCATCCTCCTGAAACTGCGCAAGCCTTAACGCAAGCGCGCGGCTTGGGAAAGAGTAGTCAGCCCCATAGCGCGGGCAAGGGGGGATGGACGCCTTGCGCGTCATAGATCAGCGGCGGGGTGCGATCCTCGGCCAGCAGAAGCGGGCCATCGAGATCGACAATATCGGCCCCCTGCGCCACCAGCACGGCAGGGGCCATCGCCAGCGAAGACCCCACCATGCAGCCCACCATCACCTTGTAGCCCGCCATCCGCGCCGCATCGCGCAGCGCCAGCGCCTCGGTCAGCCCGCCGGTCTTGTCGAGCTTGATATTGACCATGTCATATTTGCCGCGCAGCGCGGGCAGGCTGGCGCGGTCATGGCAGGCCTCGTCGGCGCAGACGGGCAGGGGGCGCGCGATCTCGCCCAGCATGTCATCGGCGTCTGCAGGCAGGGGCTGTTCCACCATCGCCACCCCCAGCCGCAGCAGATGCGGGGCCAGATCGGCATAGATTTCGGCGCTCCAGCCTTCATTGGCGTCGATGATGATGGGGGTGTCGGGCGCGCCGCGGCGCACGGCTTCCAGCCGGGGCATGTCATCGGCGGTGCCCAGCTTGATCTTCAGAAGCGGGCGATGGGCATGCCGCCGCGCCGCTGCTTCCATCGTTTCGGGGCTGCCCAGCGACAGGGTGAAGGCGGTCACCACCGGCGCGGGCGCCGCCAGCCCGGCCAGATCCCACACCCGCCGCCCGTGGCGCTTGGCCTCATGATCCCAAAGCGCGCAATCCACCGCATTGCGCGCCGCCCCCGCGGGCAGCGCGGTCTGCAACCTGTCGCGCGTGATATCAGGCGCAAGCCCGTCGATCTGCGCGCGCACCAAAGCCATGCTTTCACCATAACGCGCATAGGGCACGCATTCGCCCTGCCCCTGCACGCCCTCGCGTGCCAGCGTCACCCGCAACACATCGGCATGGCTGCGCGAGCCGCGTGCGATGGTGAACACCTCTGCCAGTGCGAATCGATCCTCGGTGACGCTCAGCACGACATGCTCCTTTCATCCTTGCCCAAATATCCTGGGGTGAATTGGCCGCAGGCCAAGAGGGGCAAAGCCCCTGATATGCCCAGCGCTAGACCTCTGCCAGCGCATCGACCAGCCGCCCCGCCCCGTGGCGGAACGGGTCAACCGTGGGCAGGCCGATGCGCGCCTCGATCCCGGCGCAGCAGGCGCGGGCCTCTTCATCGGACAGTGCTGCGGTGTTGACCGACACACCCACCACCTGACAGGCGGGGTTGGCCACCCGCGCCAGCGCCAGCGCAGTGTCGCGCAGGGTTTCCAGCGAAGGCAGCTTGTAATCGGGCAGGCCGCGCATATGGGCGCGGGTGGGTTCATGGCTCAGGATCAGCGCATCGGGCTGGCCACCATGGATCAGCGCCAGTGTCACGCCCGAATAGCTGACATGAAACAGGCTGCCCTGCCCCTCGATCAGATCCCAGTGATCGGGGTCATTATCGGGGGTCAGCCATTCCACTGACCCGGCCATGAAATCGGCAATCACCGCATCCAGCGGCACGCCGTCGCCTGTGATCAGGATACCGGTCTGGCCTGTCGCGCGGAAACTGGCCTTCATTCCGCGCGCGATCATGTCGCGCTCCATGCACAGGGCCGTATACATCTTGCCGACAGAGCAATCCGTGCCCACCGCCAGACAGCGCTTGCCGCTGCGCCTGACGCCATTGGCGATGGGGTATTTGACCGAGGGGATGCGCACATCATGCAGGCTGCGCCCGCAGGCTTCGGCCACGGCTTTCAGATCGGGTTCATCGCGCAGCAGGTTGTGCAGCCCCGAGGCCAGGTCAAAGCCTTCTTCCAGCGCCGCGACCAGCACCTTCTTCCACGCAGCCGAGATCACCCCGCCACGATTGGCAACCCCGATGACAAGGGTTTGCGCCCCGGCTTCACGCGCTTCTGCCAGGGTCATGTCGGGCAGGCCCATATCGGCGCGGCAGCCTTCCATGCGCAGCTGGCCGATGGCGAAATCGGGCCGCCAGTCCTTGATGCCCTGCGCGACCTTGGCCGCCAGCGGGTCGGGCGCATCGCCCAGAAACAGCAGGTAAGGGGTCTTGATCATCACGGCCTCCATATGGCGGATCAGGGCTTTGTGGCAGTCTCAACGCAAATCATGGCAAGTTTGTCGTGAATTTCCAGCCAGACAGTCAAAAATGGCGAAGCTTTTGCGCGCATTGGGCAATATTGCGCAGATTTCTTGCAGTGGTGTGCTGCATTGCGGCGCAGCTGTGCTTTGCGATTGCAGAAACTGCCTTGCACCCGAAGGCGCAACATTATAACCCCTGATGCGACAAATTGGTAATTTCCTGACCTGATGAAAGGTGCCCCGAGATGAGCTTCCGCCTTCAGCCCGCCCCTGTTGCCCGCCCCAATCGCTGCCAGCTTTTCGGCCCCGGATCGCGCGTGGCGCTGTTTGAAAAGATGGCGGCGTCTTCGGCGGATGTGATCAATCTGGATCTGGAAGATTCGGTCGCGCCCTCGGACAAGGACAGCGCGCGCGCCAATATCATCGCCGCCACGCATGATGTGGACTGGGGCACCAAGACGCTGTCGGTGCGCATCAACGGGCTGGACACGCCCTATTGGTATCGCGATGTGGTCGATCTGCTGGAACAGTCGAGCGAGCGGCTCGATCAGATCATGATCCCGAAAGTGGGCTGCGCTGCCGATATCTACGCGGTGGATGCGCTGGTCAGCGCGATCGAGGCCGCCAAGGGGCGCAAGAAACGCATCAGCTTCGAGGTGATCATCGAATCAGCCGCCGGCATCGCCCATGTCGAGGAAATCGCCGCGGCCTCGCCGCGTTTGCAGGCAATGTCGTTGGGGGCTGCGGATTTTGCCGCGTCGATGGGCATGGCCACCACCGGGATCGGCGGCACGCAGGAGAATTACTACATGCTGCGCGAGGGCGCGCGCTACTGGTCCGACCCGTGGCATTGGGCGCAATCGGCGATTGTCGCGGCGTGCCGCACGCATGGGGTGCTGCCGGTTGATGGGCCATTTGGCGATTTCAGCGATGATGAGGGCTACCGCGCGCAGGCGCGGCGCTCGGCCACGCTGGGGATGGTGGGCAAATGGGCGATCCACCCCAAACAGGTGGCGCTGGCCAATGAGGTCTTCACCCCGTCAGACGAAGCCGTGGCCGAGGCGCGCGAGATCCTGGCGGCGATGGAAGCGGCCAAGGCGCGGGGGGAAGGGGCCACGGTCTATAAGGGGCGGCTGGTCGATATCGCCTCGATCAAGCAGGCCGAGGTGATTGTGCGTCAGGCCGAAATGATCGCGGGCTGAGCTTTCCCACCGATAGGGGGTGTGGGGGGGGGGGGGGGGGGGGGGGGGGGGGGGGGGGGGGGGGGGGGGGGGGGGG
>JAFIEF010000098.1 GCA_020832655.1 Paracoccaceae bacterium | reverse complement strand
TTTTTTTTTTTTTTTTAAATTTTTGGGGGGGGGGGGCCAACCCCCCCGGTGCCTTGGCACAGGAGACCACCAATGGAAAAATTCACCACCCTGTCCGGCGTTGCGGCGCCCATGCCGCTGGTCAATATCGACACCGACATGATCATCCCCAAGCAGTTCCTGAAGACGATCAAGCGCTCCGGCCTTGGCAAGAACCTGTTTGACGAGATGCGCTTTGATGATCAGGGCAATGAAATCCCCGATTTCGTGCTCAACCAGCCGGCCTATCGCGACGCGCAAATCCTTGTTGCGGGCGATAATTTCGGCTGCGGGTCGTCGCGCGAACATGCGCCCTGGGCGCTGGCCGATTTCGGCATCCGCGTGATCATCTCGACCAGCTTTGCCGACATCTTCTATGGCAACTGCTTCAAGAACGGCATGTTGCCCATCGTGCTGCCGCAGGAACAGGTCGATATTCTGATGGAAGACGCGCGCAAGGGCCAGAATGCGCGTATCGCGGTTGATCTTCAGGCCCAGACCGTCACCAGCGCTGACGGGCAGGTCTTCAACTTCGCGATCGACGCCTTCAAGAAGCATTGCCTGCTCAACGGGCTGGATGATATCGGGCTGACGCTGGAAAAAGTGTCTGCAATTGACAGCTTTGAAGCACAGGCAGCACAGGCCCGCCCCTGGGTTTGATATTTGAAAAATAAAGAAAATCCAGGCGGTGCCCCCCAAGGGTGCCGCCTTTTTTCCACAATTTTGATGCAAAGTCGCGACAGTTCTTCCCTGAAAACGCCACAGCTTTCGGCCAGACTGGATTTAAGTCTTGCTAGGATGACTGAAAATGGGCAACTTTGTGGCAAAAATAAGGCGCGCGCTGCCGGATCGGCCGCGCCTGGCAATAACCCGCCCGCATGCCAAAGGCGAAATGCGCGGTGCAAGGCAAGAGAGCAGGTTGTCGATGTCACAAGTGGCAGGCGCGTTTTTGCGCGGATTTCTGGTCATTCTTCTGGTGCTGGTGCCCGCGCTGCTGCTGCCGGGCATTTCGCAGGATGTATCGCAAGGCGTGACGCTGGTGGCGCTGATCGCAGGCATTGTTGTGGTGGTCGAATACACCGCCCGCCATCCCGGCCTGATCGAATTCCGCGATGCCAAGCCCTATAACCGGGGCCGGTTTCTGCTGCTGTTTACCATCATTCTGGCCCTGACAGTGATGCAGCGCCAATACATGGTTTCTGAACACGCCGCCCCGGCGGCGGCCTATCTGTTCATCGGCTCGATCTTCGATTTCAGCTTCAGCCCGGTGCGGCTGCTGACCGCATCACTGCCCCCCGGCCTGTCAGAGGCGCATCTGTTCAATGTGCATCTGGTGGCCTCGATGGCCTTCCTTGTTGCGCTGATGGGGATGCTGGGCTTTCTGGTCACGGTCTGGCTGAATTTCTGGCCCAACCGGGCCTCGGTGCTCAATGTCTGGGTGAATCTGCCCAATTTCGACCCGACCAAAGGGATCGATGTCGTCCACCGTCTGGAACGCGAAGGCCAGTTTTACATTTTGTTAGGGATTATCCTGCCATTCTCGCTGCCGGTGCTGCTGCATGTGTCGAACCTGCTGGTGCAGCCGCTGACCCTTGAAACACCGCTTTCGCTGGTCTGGGGGGTGGGATTATGGGCCTTTGTGCCAATCAGCCTGGTGATGCGCGGGGTTGCGATGTATCGCGTGGCCCAGCTGATCCGCGCCCAGCGCCGTCGCATCGCCGAGGCAGAGGCCGCCGTGCCAATGCCGGCGCAATCCGTCTATTCCTGATCGCATTGCTGCTGGCGGCGGGCACGCTGCCCGCCACAGCGCAGCCGCAGGATCACGCCCTGCGCCTGATGTTCTGGCGCATTGATATGGGCGCGACCGGGCCGGGGCTGGCCCTGCGCGACATCCTTGCCGGTCAGACCAGACCAACCCGAACTGCGCAGATCATCGCCCATCTGGCGCCGGATATTCTGGTGCTGTCGGGTCTTGACCATGATCATGGCGGGGCCGCCCGTCTGGCGCTGGCGGCGCTGATCGCGCAGCACGGGCACCATCTGCCGCATGGTTTTGCCTACAACTCGAATGCCGGTCTGCGTACCGGGCTGGACATGACCGGCGATGGTGATGACAGCAGCGGTGATGATACTCAGGGCTATGGCCTGTTCCCCGGTCAGAAATCGCTGGCCGTGCTGGCGCGCTTTGCGGTCGATGAGGCGCAATCGCGTGATCTCTCGGGGGTGTTGTGGCGCGATCTGCCCGACAGCTTAAGCCCCTATCGGCCCGGCGGGGCGCTGGCCGACCCGCTGCGCGACGGGCTGCAACGCCTGTCCAGTACAGGGCATTGGGATATCGCGCTGATCCTGCCCGATGGCGCGCGGCTGCATTTGCTGATATGGCAGGCCGGGCCGCCGATCTTTGGCGGCGACAGCCCGCGCAATTTGCATCGAAACCATGATGAAACCGCCTTCTGGCTGCATTTTCTGGACGCGCGCCTTCCCATGCCCCCGCCCGATGCCCCTTTCGTTCTGATCGGCGGCAGCAATCTGGACCCGCATGATGGCGATGGCATGGGACAGGTGATGCAGGGATTGCTGGACCATCCCGCGCTGCAAGACCCAAACCCCGCCAGCATGGGCGCGGAACTGGCCGCCGAGGCCGATCACAGCCGCAACCATCGCGGGCCGCACCGGCTGGATACAGTGCATTGGCCGCAAATCCCCGGCCCCGGCAATTTGCGTGTCAGCTACATCCTGCCCGCGCGCGAACTGAAGGTGCTGGATGCCGGCGTGTTCTGGCCCCTGCCCGACACGCCAGAGGCCGCGCTACTGGGCGACCCCGATGACCCGCCTTCGCGCCACCGCCCGGTCTGGGTGGATATTGCCTATCCATGACAGGACGCGGCCCTACCCCTTGCGGGTGGGCGGTTCGGCTGCGTTCAGCGGCAGGATCGTGGTTGCCTTGATCTCTTCCATCGACAGAAGTGCCGTGACATTGTGGATGCTGACCTCGGAAATCAACGCCTGATAGAACACATCATAGGCGCGCGCATTGGGCACACGCACTTTCAGAACATAGTCAATATCGCCTGCCAGCCGATGTGCTTCCAGCACTTCTGGGCGTTCGCGCACCGCGCGCAGGAACCGCGCCTGCCAGTCGGCCTCATGCGCCGATGTGCGCACCAGCACGAAGAAACACGCCTCCAGCCCCAGCGCTTCGGGGTCCAGAAGCACGGTCTGGCGGGTGATCACCCCGGCACTGCGCAGCTTGCGGATACGGTTCCAGACCGGGGTCTTGCTCGATCCCACCTTGCGCGCGATCTCGTCCAGCGACTGGCTGGCATCAAGCTGCAATTCCTGCAGGATGCGGCGGTCCAGATCATCAAGGCTGTGGGGCATGACGGCACTCCTGTCGCGGTCAAAAGCGGGATTTCTTCCCTTATGACAGATTTTTCGCCCCGCAAAACAGAAAAATATTCGCGTCTTGCCAATTGTCTGCGTCAATTTGCAGCAACAGCGCTTGACCTGCATCAAGGTATACACGCAAAACGGCCCGTAACTGACATGACCGCGCGTGACAGGATGAAAGACCAGAACATGGACCAAGCCCCGACCACCACCCCAAAGGCAACCCCGACCCTGCCGGATGCGCAGACCGTGACTTCGGTGACGCATTACACCGACCG
>JAFIEF010000097.1 GCA_020832655.1 Paracoccaceae bacterium | reverse complement strand
GGCCATAGACGCCCTTGATGGTGATCGCCTTGAACACGATGCGCGACCAGTCCACGGGGCTTTTGCCCGGCGGAATACCCAACAACGCAATGCGCCCGCCCATGACCAGATTTTCCACCATCTGATCCAGCGCTTGCTGGTTGCCTGACATCTCAAGGCCCACATCGAAGCCTTCGCGCATTTTCAGGCGGGATTTCACATCGGCCAGATCCTCTTGTGTCACATTCACGGGCACCACATCGGCCACTTGCGTGGCCAGGTCCAGCCGCATGGGGTTTACATCGGTGATCACCACATGGCGCGCGCCGACATGGCGCGCAACCGCCGCCGCCATGATCCCGATCGGGCCAGCGCCGGTGATCAGCACATCCTCGCCCACCAGATCGAAGCTGAGCGCGGTGTGAACGGCATTGCCCAGCGGGTCGAGGATCGCGCCGATTTCATCATCAATCGCATCGGGCAGCGGCACGACATTGAAGGCGGGCAGGCGCAGATATTCGGCGAATGCCCCTTGTTCATTGACGCCGATGCCGCGTGTGGCGGGGTCGAGGTGGAATTTGCCGGCGCGGCTTTGACGGCTGTCGCGGCCGATCAGATGGCCTTCGCCCGAACAGCGCTGGCCAATGGCCAACCCTGTCACATTGCGGCCCAGCTCTGCAATCTCGCCCGCGAATTCATGGCCCGTGATCAAGGGCACCGGCACAGTGCGCGCTGCCCAGTCGTCCCAATTCCAGATATGGATATCCGTGCCGCAAATGCCGGTCTTGCGGATACGGATCAGCACATCATCGGGGCCGATCTCGGGGATGGGGGCAGTGATCTGCCACAGCCCCGGTTCGGGGCGGGATTTTTCCAGTGCCTTCATCATGACAGCACCCCCGTGTCGCGCCCCGCCTGAGTAAATGCCGCAAGTGCCTGATCCAGATCGGCGCGTGTCAGCGCCGCGTTCATCTGCGTGCGAATGCGCGCGCGGCCCTTGGGCACGACCGGAAAGAAGAAGGGGGAGACATAGATGCCAAGCTCGAACAATCGCGCGGCCATCGCCTGTGCGCGGTGCGCATCATGCAGCATGACCGGGATGATCGGGTGTTCACCTGCCAGCAACGCGAAGCCAGCCGCGTCCAGACCCGCGCGCCAATAGGCGGCATTGTCGAAAAGCTGCGCGCGCAGATCATCCGCCGCTTCGACAATATCCAGCGCGGCCAGACCTGCCGCGACAATGGCAGGGGGCAGGGCGTTGGAAAACAGATAGGGCCGCGCGCGCTGGCGCAGCAGATCGATCACCGGTTGCGGCCCCGCGATATAGCCGCCCAGCGCGCCGCCAAGTGCCTTGCCCAATGTGCCGGTCAGGATGTCGGCGCGAACCCCCAGATGCGCAGGCGTGCCGCGCCCCTGCGGCCCCATGAAACCGGTGGCGTGGCAGTCATCGACCATGACAAGCGCGCCATAGCGGTCGGCCAAAGCACGGATTTCGGGCAGCTTCGCCAGATATCCGTCCATCGAGAACACGCCATCCGTGGCGATCATGATGTGACGCGAGCCATCCGCGCGGGCGGCGCGCAATTGCGCTTCCAGATCGTCCATATCCGAATTGGCAAAGCGATAGCGCCGCGCCTTGCACAGCCGGATGCCGTCAATGATGCTGGCATGGTTCAGCGCGTCCGAGATCACGGCATCATCCGGCCCCAGCAATGGTTCGAACAGCGCGCCATTGGCGTCGAAACAGGCGGCGAAGAGGATTGTGTCATCCATACCCAGATACTGCGCCAGACGCGATTCCAGCGCGCGGTGCAAATCTTGTGTGCCACAGATGAACCGCACAGAGGCCATGCCGAACCCATATTCCTGCATGGCGGTGATGGCCGCGTCAATCAGCGCAGGGTGATTGGCCAACCCAAGGTAGTTGTTGGCGCATAGATTGATCACCTCGCGCCCACCCACATGCACGCGGGTCGATTGCGGCGTGGTGATCAGCCGCTCGCGCTTGAACAGCCCGTCGGCGTCGATCTGGGTCAGTGTTGCGCGAATGTCGTCAAGAAAGGCATTTGGCATGAGGTGGTGCTCCATTGCATCCTGCTACATTCCGCCAAAACGGATGTTTCGTCAATATAAAAGAACCACTATGACGGAATAATATCCGCTATTGCGTCTCAACGATCAGGAAGACCCGTGCGGGGCCGTCAGAGGCGGCAATGCAATGGGGCTGGTCGGCGCGGTAATGGGCGGTGTCATTCAAGCCAAGCGCGCAACTGCTGCCGCCCGCGCTGATATGAACGCGCCCTTCCAGAACAGTGACCTGCTCGCGCGTGCCCGCCCCATGAGGAGAGCTGTCCAGCGCGCCGCCCGCGTCCAATCTGATATCATACACTTCCAGACGCCCGACCTGCTCGGGTTGGGACAGGATCGTGATCTGGCAACCCTTGCCATGCCCTGCAATCCTTGGCGCCTGCGCTGCGGTGATCACGTCGATCGACGAAGCCTCGGGGGCTTGCAGCAGCCCTGCGAAATCAACCTGCAACGCGCGTGTCAGGTTCCAGAGCGTGGCGACTGTAGGCGAGGATTCGCCGCGTTCGATCTGGCTGACCATCGACCTGCTGACCCCCGACAGCCTGGCGACAGCATCCAGCGACAAGCCCTGTCGCTGGCGCGCCTCTTTCAAAAGGGCGGGCAGCCGGCGTAGAACCTGATCGGCGGATATGTCCTGCATAACGGATGCATCGCCCAGCGCATGACACAAGTCAACAGCTCAGACGCGCTCCGGGCTTGCTCAAATGCGGCAAAGTCAAACCCCTTTGGAAGGCTGCATGGGCCTGCCCGCGGGGGCGCGCGCAGATATGCGTGTCGTCGATATTTGCCGATGCGATGGCAGTAAGCTTGCCGAAAACCGGGTCTTTATCGACATGCTGCATTTTCTGAACATGCAAGGGCTAGAGTTGTCCCCGATCAACCTGCGCCAGATGAACCCTTCATCGGCCCTGACTGCATCTTGCGCCAAATACTCTCACCGAAGGTAGCGGGCCGGAAGGCCCGCTTCTCTGCGTAAACAGGGGCCAAAGCGCTGCAACCAGCGCCCTGCCCAAGCCACAATGCAGCCAACTGCTCATGCTGCAATGCGGTATCACCGAACCGTCGGGTCGAGCCTGTCGCCGCGATCTTTCGGTGCGTTTGCACATCGATGCGGCAGATGTGGCGGCTGAAATGCATGGTGTCAGATGGCCCGTGTTCTGCCCGCCAAGCTGTCTGGCGCCGGAGCGGCCTGGGCTACAAGAATATCGACGAAATGGCTGACCAGGGCCGAACGGCTGGACACACCGGCCTTGCGGAACACGGCGTTCAGCTGTGTCTTGATCGTGGCTTCGCTTTTGCCCCGCGCTTCGGCAATTTCCTGATTGGAATAGCCCCGGATGGCGAAATGGGCCACGTCGCGTTCTGCGGGGCTGAATTCCCAAAGATCGAACTGATCTTCCATCACTTCGAAAAACAGCCCGGATGCGGCGCGCAACTGACGCTCGACCTCGTCAACGCGGCGCAGGGTGTTGCGCAACAGCATGATCGACGCGACAGCCCCGATCAACAGCCCAAGGCTTGCGCCGACCTGAAGCGCTTCGCGGACTTCCCAGGCAATCGCCCAGTGGTAATCCCCCCCGAAATTAAGGGGCTGCAAAAGTAGAATTTTCTCTGCAAGAT